>JBIIMU010000154.1:0-6388 GCA_044337845.1 Pirellulales bacterium
CGCGAGTTCCAGCGTGGCCAACCAGATCTGGGAGCGGGTGACCGATCGGTCGATGGCGCGGACGGCGTCGCGGCCCATCGCGTCCGGGCGACTCTCGACGCGCGACGCCTGGGGGATCGTGGTCACTACGCTCGTGCTCGGTTCGGCCGCGATCTGGGCCGGTGGCGGCGTCGGGGCGACCGTCGCGGCGGTCGCGACGTGGCTCCTCTACGTGATCGTCTACACGCCGCTCAAGCGGGTCACGCCGCTCAACACGGCCGTGGGCGCGGTGGCGGGTGCTCTGCCGGTGGCAATCGGCTGGTGTGCGGCCGGCGGCCCCGCACGGTTCGCGGCCGGCGATGCCCGGTCGGCGCTCGCCGTCGCGGCCCTCGCCACGGTCCTCTACCTCTGGCAGTTCCCGCACTTCATGGCGATCGCCTGGCTCTACCGCCGGCAGTACGAGACCGCGGGCCTGCGGATGCTCACGGTGGTCGATCCCTCGGGCCTGCGGGCCGCCGGGCAGTCGCTTGCGGCGGCCCTGGCGATGGTGCCGGCGAGCCTGGTGCTGGCGGTGCCGTCGGCCAGCATCCCGCTGTTCCTCCTCGCCGCTTCGGCCGCGCTCGCCTACGTGCTGGCCTCGGTGCGGTTCGCGGTCCGCCGCGACGACGCGTCCGCCCGCGTCCTGCTGCTCACGTCCCTCGGTTCCCTGCTCGGCCTGCTCACTGCGGCGGTCGTGTTCGGAAGACCCTCCTGACCCCGCCACCGCCAGCCGACAGAGTTCCGCCATGAACGCTCATTCCGCCACGATCTCGCACGGCCACGATCACGGCCACGGCCACGCCGGTCATGCCGGTGATGGCGACCACCACGGCCACGTCACGCTTCAGTACCAGCCCGGCCTGCCCCTCACCCGCGGCAAGCTGATCATGTGGCTGTTCCTCTCGACCGAGATCATGTTCTTCGCCGCGCTGCTCGGCAGCTACGTCGTGCTCCGGTTCGGGGCGCCGGTGTGGCCGAAGCCGCACCACGTGCATCTCAGCGAGCCGATCGGGGCCTTCAACACGTTCGTGCTGATCTGCTCGAGCGTCACCATCGTGCTGGCGCTCGAAGCCGCGCGGGTCAACAAGGCCGGGCTCGCCAAGTTCTGGATGCTCCTCACGCTCGTGCTCGGCACGCTGTTCCTCGGCATCAAGGGCTACGAGTACCGCTCGAAGTTCGCCCACGGCATCTACCCGGCGATGCCCCACAGCCGGATCTACGAACGGCCGGATCTCTACTACGGCTCGGCCGTGAGGGCCCGCCTCGACGAGCTGCGGAAGGTGCCCGTGGGCTCCGTGCCCGCGGTGCTCCGCGATCCGGCCGACGCCGAGGCCAAGCCGGGCGACACGGTGGACGTGCTCAAGCGGCTCGACGACGCTCCGGCCGAGCGCCTCTCGGAGGAGCAGCAGAAGGCCCGCGGGCGGCTCCAGCAGGTGCAGAAGTGGGTGGCCAGCCCCGAGCAGCAGCTGTTCGACATGGCCTTGGTGGCCGACCAGGTGATGCCGCTGCCGGCCGAGGGGGCCGAGCACGGGAGCAGCCACGGCCTCAACGACACCTTCCCGTGGCTGAAGCTGCCCACCGTCATCCCGGGCGGCAACATGTGGGCCAGCACCTACTTCCTGCTCACCGGCTTTCACGCGATCCACGTCGCGGTGGGCCTGCTCGTGTTCGCGATCATGCTCACCTGGACGCTCAACGCGAAACGGGCGGGAGCGATCGAGAACATCGGCCTCTACTGGCATTTCGTCGATCTCGTGTGGATCTTCCTGTTTCCCCTCATGTACCTGTTCTGAAAGCGACCCATGGCAGACCACGGCACCCACGGCCCCGTCACCCGCGCCGGTGAATCGGCCGACGAGACCCTGCAGCACGCCATCGACCACGCGGCGGGCCACGGCGATCACCATGCCCACGGCGGGCTCGGCAAGTATCTGCTCGTGTTCCTGGCCCTCTGCGGGCTGACCACGATGTCGTTCTTCACGTACTCCCCGGCCTGGCCCTGGCGGGATCAGCCGCAGGTGGGCTGGACCTTCATGATGGCGGTGTCGTGCATCAAGGCGATGCTCGTGATCCTGGTCTTCATGCACGTCTGGTGGGAGGCGAACTGGAAGTACGTGCTCACGATTCCCGCCGCCATGATGGCGCTGTTCCTCGGGATCATGCTGATTCCCGACGTCGGCCTGCGAAACCGGATGGTGTCGCAGGAGCGGGCCCTGCACATGGCCCGCGGCTCGGACGTGAAGCTCCTGGAGAAGGCCGGGGCCGAGGGGCCCTTCGCGGAGCAGGCCCATTGAGCCACGCCAGCGCGAACCCCGTGCGGTGGGCGGCGGCGCTGGCCGCGGCGCTCGTGGCGGGCGGCGGCTGCGGTCCCCGGGCCGTGCCGGATGCCATGCCGGCCGGTGCCGTGCGGGACGAGGAGGTCGAGGTCCCGAAGCTCGCCGACGTGCCGTTCACGCTCCGTGACCAGACCGGGGCGGAGTTCTCGTCGGCGGCGCTCGAGGGGCGCGTCGTGCTCGGGGCGATCTTCTTCGCCAACTGTCCGGGGCCGTGCTTTCGCGAGAATCAGGCGATCGCCGACATCCTCCGCGAGATCGACGACCCCGATCTGATCGTGACGAGCCTGACGTGTGATCCCGTCAACGACACGCCGGAGGCGCTCGCGAAGTACGCGGCGAGGTTCGAGGCGGATCCGGCGCGGTGGAAGTTCCTCACGGGCGACCTCCAGCTCATCGAACAGGTCGGCCAGAAGGTGTTTCGCCTGCCGGTGGAACTCGGCGTCCACTCCGAGCGCGGGGTCGTGTTCGACCGCCAGGGCCGCCTCCGCGGCGGCTACCACCTGCTCGACGCCGACAAGGTCAAGCAGCTCGTGAAGCTGCTCCGCGACGTGCTCGCGGAGCCGGCGGCCGGACCCGAAGCCGGGATCGTGCCATGATCCACCCGCTGGCCGCCGCCGTCCATCCGCTGGCCACGACCAACGCGATCCTCAACACGGTCGCCACGGTCCTGCTGGTCGCCGGCTGGGTGCTCATCCGTCGCGGCAACGTGCGGGCCCACCGGGCCGTGATGGTGGCCGCCTTCCTGACGTCGGCCGTGTTTCTCGCCTGCTACCTGACCTACCATTACCTCGTGGGGCACGTGCCGTTCCGCGGCCAGGGCAGCGTCCGGCCCGTGTACTTCACGATCCTGATCTCGCACATCCTCCTGGCCGTCGCGGTGCCGGTGCTCGCGGTGCGGATGTTCCTGCTGGCGTGGCAGGGACGGTTCGACGCCCATCGTCGTCTCGGCCGGATCACCATGCCCATCTGGCTCTACGTGTCGGTCACGGGCGTGGTGATTTACCTGATGCTCTACCACTGGTTTCCCGGGGGCTGACGAGGGGCGTAGAATGCCCGAGAGGAGCGGCAGCATGCGATTCGTGTCCACGTCCGTCCGCCGCCTGATGCCGGTGATGCCGGCCCTCGTGCTCCTGGCCATCGCGGTCGTCGCGGGAGCCGAGGCGTTTGGCTGCCCCAACTGCAAAGACGCGGTGAACACGTCCGACCCGGACGGCCTCAACGTGGCGCGGGGCTACTTCTACAGCATCCTGCTGATGCTCGCGATGCCGTTCACGCTCGCCGGCTCGTTCGGCGCGTACGTCTGGCGGGAGATGCGCCGGCAGAAGGCGGCTGCCGCCTCCGCGGAGGCCGCCACCGGGCCGCGGCAGGGGCCGTGAACGACGGGGCCGCCCGCGACGGTGTCGCGCCGCGTGCCACGGTGCCGGCGTCGTCGCGAAGGCCCCGCAACTACCTCGCTCCCGGCGAGCGGCGCCGGCTGTTCTGGAGCGTGGTTCCCCTCGCCGCGGTCGTGCTGCTGGGGCTGGGCTGGCTGGAGCGGGCGTGGCTCGCGCGGCCGGCGGCGCCCGTTCCCGCGGTCGACACCCGCCTCGAGGCCGTCGCCGGCCGGCCCCCTGCCGGCGACGAGATCGTGATCGAGCGCGAACCGGAACCAGCCGATGTCGCTCCCGCCGCCGACCTCGCGGCCTCGCGGGAGTCGCTGGCCCGCGTGCGCGACGCCACCTTTTTCAGGGAGGCCGACGAGGACGCCTGGTTCCAGACCTGGAACACGCTCCGCGACGGCGGCCCCGCGGCGCTCCGCGCGGCCGCGGCGCGGCGGGTGGAGTTTCGCGAGCTCTTCGGCCAGCCCGGCTCGTTCCGAGGCCGGCTCGTGGCCATGCGCGGCACGCTCCACCGCCTCGAGGCGGTGCGGGCGCCCGCCAACGACTACGGCATCGAGCGGTACTGGCAGGGCTGGCTCGAACCCGAGGGCGGGCCCGCGTCGCCGGTGGTCGTGCAGAGCCTGACGGTGCCCGCCGGCATGGCGACGGGCATGGCGATCGACGAACCGGTGGAGGTGGTCGGCTACTTCTTCAAGAACTACGCCTACGCGGCATCCGACACGGTCCGCGTGGCCCCCGTGATCATGACTCTCGAGCCGGGTTCCCGGCCGCGGCCGGCCCCGGCCTCGGGACGCGGCATCGGTTCGACGCTCCTTGCGATCACGATGGCGGCGACGGTGCTCGCGATCGTCGCCGCGGCGTGGCTCGGCACGAGGTCGGCGGGCGGCCGCGGTTCGCCATCGCCGGCGGAGCCCGTGAACCTCGACCAGGCCCTGGCCGACTTCCGCCCCCCGACGACGTCCACGGAGTGACGATCATGCCCCAGCGGACGTTCGCTTCGCGGTCGTGGCCGGTCGTCGCCGCCGCATGCTGCGCGCTGGCCGCGTGCTCGACGCCGGCGGCGGAGCCGGCCACCACGCTCGGCGGCTTTCTGAGCGCGAAGCAGATCGCCGCGGACGAGCGATCGCCCCTGGCCGCGCCCGGCGGCTGGAACGCCGACAAGGACCGGCTGCTCGTCCGCGTGATGGCCCGCCTTCCGGCCCCCGCCGCGCTCGTGGAGGCCTGGCGCCGTGACGCGGTGCCCGTGGCCGTCCCGGGAACCGCCACCGTGATCGACGACCGCCTCGTCGTGGTTCACGGCCGCGCGACGTTCGTGGCCCCGCTGGAACTGCCCGGCGAGCTCGCACGACTCGCGGGCCGATCCTCGTACGACCTGATCCGCTGCGCGGATGATCGGGGGGCGGTGATCGACGTCGTGGTGCCGCGGGCCCCGCGAGCATGGCCCAGGTGGACGGCCATCGACGAGCCGGCGACGGTGCAGGGCCTGCCGCTCGCGGCGGGCACCGGGCCCGTTCCGGCCGCCGCCGCCGCTCCGCGGCCGTGGCCCTCGACGGCGGCCGACCTGCTGGTCGCCGGCGTGTCGGTGGAGTGGCGGCCGGCCGGCCTGCTCGGCGGGCTCGGCATGGACTACGCGCTGTTCGACGACGTCGTGGACGACCGCCGGCTCGAGGCCGGCGACGCGGCCGCGTTCTACGCGGCGCTCGCCGCCGCCCGGGGGACGACGCCCGCCGCCATCGCCGCCGCGGCCGGTGGCACGACGGACCTCATCCCGCTGATCGATCCGGCGCGACAGTGGTTCGCCGCGCATCGCGGCGACCCGGTCGTGATCGACGGCGTGGCCCGCCGGGCGACGCGGATCGAGATCGATGGCGACGCCCGACGCGGCCAGGTCGGGGCCGACCATTACTGGGAGCTCGAGGTGTTCGCCGACACGCCCCCGATCTCGATCGACGGCCACGTGCAGGACCGGTATCCGGTGGTCTGCTGCGTCCGCGAGCTGCCCGACGGCATGCCCCGCGGCGAGACCATCAGCGAGCGGGTGCGGGTTCCCGGGTTCGCGTTCAAGCGCTACCGCTATCCACTGCCGGAGGTCGTGGTCGACGGCGACGAGGAACGGCCGCGCGGCGGATACCGCTCGGCGCCGCTGATCGTGGCGCCCGGGGTCGAGTGGATCGCTCCACCGTCGGCCCGAGGGCTCTCCGACCGGCTGTTCTGGATCTTCTCCGGAATCCTCGGGGCCCTGGCGGCCCTGGTCGCGTTCGGTGCGTGGTCGGCGGCCCGCGATGCCCGTCGCGCCGAGCGGGCGCGGCGGGCGGCGCTTCCGGAGAGGATCGACCTCCCGGCCGAGTGAGCGAGGCCCCCTTCGCGCCGCCGGCCCGGTCGCGTCAGATATCCGCCGCGGAGCACTCGTCCGTCCACGCCTTCCCCTCCCCGCCAATCGGAGTCCACCCATGCGACGCGCGAAGATCGCCATCATCGGAGCCGGAAACGTCGGTGCCACCACCGCCCACTGGTGCGCTGCGGCCGAACTCGGGGACATCGTGCTCCTCGACATTCCGGCCACCGAGGGGATGCCCGCCGGCAAGGCCCTCGACCTCTTCGAGGCGTCGCCGATCGTGGGCTTCGACGCCCGGGTGACGGGCACGACCGACTGGG
>JBIIMU010000155.1:0-6341 GCA_044337845.1 Pirellulales bacterium
TGGAGGCCCGTCGTCGGCTCGTCGAGCACGTAGAGCGTTTTTCCTGTCGAGCGTTTTGCCAACTCACGCGACAGCTTCACCCGCTGGGCCTCGCCGCCCGAGAGCGTGGGCGACGGCTGGCCGAGGTGGAGGTAGTCGAGCCCCACGTCGCAGAGCGTCTGGAGTTTTCTCGCGATGTCCGGGGCGTCTTGAAACAGCTCCAGTGCCTCGCCGATCTCCATCTTCAGGAGATCCGCCACGCTCTTGCCCTTCCAGCGAACCTCCAGCGTGTCCTTCGCGAACCGGGCCCCGCCGCAGACGTCGCACGTCACCCACACGTCGGCCAGGAAGTCCATGTCGAGGCGGACCGAGCCGTTGCCCTCGCAGGCTTCGCAGCGGCCTCCGCTCACGTTGAACGAGAACCGCCCCGCCTTCCAGCCCCGCTTCTTGGCGTCGGGGAGCATCGTGAACAGATTCCGGATGTCGTCCCAGACCTTCACGTAGGTGGCGGGATTCGACCGCGGCGTTCGGCCGATCGGCGACTGGTCGATCACGATCACCTTGTCGAGCTGGTCGGCCCCGTGGATCGCGTCGAACGCGCCGGGCGACGCGGCCTCGCTGCCCAACAGCCGCCGGAGCTCGGGCTCGAGCACGTCGCCCACGAGCGAGCTCTTGCCGCTGCCCGACACCCCCGTCACGCACACGAACAGCCCGAGCGGAATCGCGACGTCGATGCCTTTGAGGTTGTTGTGCCGCACGCCCTCGAGCCGCAGCATCTTCGCGCGGTCGGGCGTGCGCCGCGTGGCGGGCAGATGGATCGCGTCGCGGCCGGAGAGAAACGCCCCGGTGACGCTCCGCTCGCTCTTCGCCACGTCGTCGGGGGTGCCGGCCGCCACCACCTCGCCTCCCCGCTTGCCAGGCCCCGGCCCGAAGTCCACCACCCAGTCGGCCGCGCGGATCGTGTCTTCGTCGTGCTCGACCACCACGACGGTGTTGCCCTTGTCGCGGAGCGCCTCGAGGGCCCCGAGGAGCTTGACGTTGTCGCGCGGGTGCAGGCCGATCGAGGGCTCGTCGAGCACATACAGCACGCCCGAGAGCCCGGAGCCGATCTGGGCCGCGAGCCGGATCCGCTGGCTCTCGCCGCCGGAGAGCGTGGGCGCCTTGCGGTCGAGCGCGAGGTAGCCGAGGCCCACCTGATCGAGAAACGCGAGCCGCCCCGAGATCTCCTTCATGAGTTCCGTGGCGATCAGGGCCTGCGTGCCGTCGAGCACGAGCGCCCCGAGAAACGCCCGCGCGTCGGCGATCGGCAGGGCGCAGAGCGCGTCGAGCGAGAGCTCCCGCGGATGGCCGTCGGGATCCTGCTTCGCGGCCGCGAGCCACGGCTTCGCCGCCGTCGTGATCCGCACGGCCCGCGCCTGCGGCGAGAGCCGCCGCCCCTGGCAGTCGTGGCAGGGCGTCACGCTCATCAGCTTCTCGAGCATCCGGCGGATGATGCCGCTCTTGGCCGTTCGCCAGCGGTTGGCCAGCAGGCCGCAGAGCCCCTCGAACTTCGTCTTCGCGCCCCGCTCCGCCCGGCCCCGCTTCCACGAGAGCTTGATCTCCTCGAGCCCGGTGCCGTTGAGCCAGAGCCTCTTCTGCGCCGGCGTGAGGTTCTTCCAGGGCGTGTCGAGGAGCGTGCCCGGCGCGAGCTTCTTCTTGGCCTCCACATGGGCGGCCACGCCCGTCACCAGCCGCCGCAGCCACCGCGGCATGTCGCGAAACGTGCCGAGCACGCCGATCGCCCCCTTGCGGAGCGTCTTGTCGGGGTCGGTCACGAGCTTGACGGGGTCGATGCCGTAGATGTCGCCGAGGCCCTCGCAGGTCGGGCAGGCGCCCTGCGGGCTGTTGAAGCTGAAGAGCTGCGGCTCGGGGGTCGAATAGCTCACCCCGCAGGCGGTGCAGGCATACTGGCTCGAGAGCACGAGGTCGGCCGGCGGCTTGCCGCCGGGCTCGTGCGGCTCGCCGGCCACGATCACCTGCCCGCCGCTCGTCTTGAGGGCGAGCTCGACCGCCTCCGTGATCCGGCTGCGGGTGGCCTCGCCGGGCACGATCCGGTCCACGACGACGTCGATCGTGTGCTTGAGCTGCTTCTCGAGCGCGGGCGGCTCCTCGACGCGGCACACCGTGCCGTCGACCCGCGCCCGCGTGAAGCCCTGGCGGACGAGGTCGGTGAACAGGTCGCGGTGCTCCCCCTTGGCGTCGCGGACGACCGGCGCGAGGAGCATCACCCGCTCCCCGGCGCGGGCCGCGATGATCCGCTCCACGATCTGGTCCCGCGGCTGCGCCTCGAGCACGGCGTCGCAGGCGGGGCAGTGGGCCGTGCCCACGCGGGCATAGAGCACGCGAAGGAAATCGTGAATCTCCGTCATCGTGGCGACGGTCGACCGCGGGTTGGTGCCCGCCGACTTCTGCGCGATCGAGATCGACGGCGAGAGGCCGGTCACGGCGTCGCAGTCGGGCCGGGGGAGCTGGCCGAGGAACTGCCGCGCGAACGTGGAGAGGCTCTCGACGTAGCGCCGCTGCCCTTCGGCGTAGAGCGTGTCGAAGGCCAGGCTCGACTTGCCCGACCCGCTCACGCCGGAGAGGCAGACGAGCCGGCCGCGGGGCAGGGCGACGGTGACGTCGCGGAGGTTGTGCTCGCGGGCGCCGCGGACGACGATCGGAGGGACGTGCATGAAGGTGCGGCGGCGGGAGAGAATCCGGGACTCTGGCCGCGGTATTGTAGCGCTGGACAGCCCCCGCCGAGTGCCGTAGGATCGAGGTTTCCCGCGGGAAAATGGCCGGCAGGCCGTTCCCAACACGGGGCGGTAGCTCAACTGGGAGAGCGCGGCGTTCGCAATGCCGAGGTTGGGAGTTCGATCCTCCTCCGCTCCATTACACGGCTGCACCGCCATCCATGGCCGGTGCAGCCTTGGGGTTCACCCAGGCCCTCCGGGCCTTGCCGCGGGAGGACTTCGCGGCATCTTTGGCCGGTGCAGCCTTGGGGTTCACCCAGGCCCTCCGGGCCTTGCCGCGGGAGGCCTTCGCGGCGTCTTTGGCCGGTGCAGCCTTGGGGTTCACCCAGGCCCTCCGGGCCTTGCGCCGGCGGTGCTTCGTGCCCGGAAGCGTAACGGCGTAAGCCGTACGACCGCACCACGCCGGACGTTGACTCCCGCCGCGGCCGGTGCTCCCACGGCATAATCGTGGCATGGCCACGGACTCGACGGTGATGCCGACGCCGACCCGCGATCCCTCCACGGAGCTCATGCTCCGCGTGCGGGATGGCGATGCCGACGCCTTCGCCGAGCTCGTCGTCGCCTGGCAGGATCGCCTCGTCACGCTCTTCCTCCACCACACCGGCGACCACTCCACCGCCGAAGACCTCGCGCAGGAGGTGTTCCTGCGGGTCTACCGGGCGCGGGCCTCGTATCAGCCCACCGCGAAGTTCACCACCTGGATCCACACCATCGCCAACAACGTGGCGAGCGACCTGAGGCAGCGGGCCTACCGGCGGCTCGAACGGGGCGTGCCCGCCACCACGTCGGCGTCGTCGTCGGCGATCGGGCTCGATCAGCTCGCCGTGGCGGCCAGCGGGTTTCTGCCGGCCCGCCGCGCCGACCGCACCGAACTCCAGGCCGTGGTCCGCGACGCGATCGCCGGGCTCAACGAACGGCAGCGGATGGCGGTGCTGCTCGCGAAGTTCGAGCAGTGCTCCTACGAGGAGATCGCCGCCGCCATGGGGCTGACCGTGCCCGCGGTGAAGTCGCTGCTCTTCCGGGCCCGCGACCAGCTCCGCACCGCCCTCGAGCCCTACCTCGATGGAGACGCCCCATGAGCGACGCGGATCGGAGCGACTCCCAGCCGGCGAGCGACCTGGGAAAGGTGTGGGACGCGCTCGACGCGCTGCCGCGGGCCGCGGCGCCGATCGACATGGCGGCCACCACGATCGACATGGCCGCGGTGACGGCCGAGCGCAGCCCGGCCGCCGGCACGATCCGCGACCTCGTGGCGGGCGTGGCGTCGTCGTCCGGCTGGCTCTGGCCCGCCGTCGCGATCGCGGCGAGCCTCGTGGGCGGCGTGGTGCTCGGCCGCCTCGCCGCTCCCGACCCCGACGCCCGCGTGCTCGAGCACCTCCCCGTGATCCGGCATCTCGCGCTGCTCGAGGAGGCGGGGAGCGTGAGGTTTCTCCAGACGCTCGCAGCCCGCCGCAACCAGCAGCTGCAGCGGACGCCGCCCGAGATGCTGCGGGACGATCAGGCCGAGTTCGACGCCGCCATCGCCGATCTCGAGAGGGACCACGCGGTGGGCACCGCGGCCGCCGAACTGGTTCCGGATCGCCGCATGGCGATCGCGGCCCTCGACGACGACGACCGCGACGCGATCGAGCGGGCCGCCGCCGACTTCCAGGCCCTGGGCCGCACCCGCCAGCGGGATCTCGTGGCGGTGGCCGCGGCCCTCGCCGATCCGGGGCGGGACGAGCTGCGGTCGGCCGCGCGGCTCTGGCACCTGATCGTGGCCGCGAGCGACCCGGCCGATCGCAAGAACATCGTGGAACTCGATCCCGAGAGTCGCCTGGAGTGGCTCGAGCGGCGGTCGCGGTTTCGGGAATGGATGGGCGAGCGCCGCGGCGGTGGCCCGGCGGCGGTCGAGGGCGGGCCGGCGCCGCGCGGGCCGGGAGTGCCGGTGGGCCCGGGCCCCGACGGCCGCCCGCGGTGGCAGGGGCCACGGGGCGAGGGTGGCCCGCAAGGACCACGCGGCGACGGCGGCGGGCCGCAGGGTCCGCGGTTCGAAGGCCGCCCGCGGGGTGAGTTTGGCACGCGGGAGGGCGGCGGGCCGCGGCCCGCACCCGGGCCCTCCCTCGAACGCCGTGAGCAGCAGCGTCGCGATCCGTCTCGGGCGAACGACACGCCGCCGCAAGTCGCCCCTCCGGAAGCTGGGTGACGCGAGGGCTGTCACCGCGGCCCGAATCCCATTACGGCGGATTACGGTGGATCGTCCGGCGGCACGCAGTCGGGCTCGATCGCGAACACGGTCTCGTTTCGACCGGTCACCGACCTCGCGAACTGCGCGATGAAATGGCTGCGGTCGTTCATTCGGCCGGTGCTTGCTGGTAGCCGAGGTAGGCCGGAAGGTTGGCCTCGCACCACTCCCTCTACGCGCGCGTGGTCTCGAAGACCCGCACGGCCGGCTCGTCGAACCCTGGCCGCGAGATGCGGCAGAAGCCGTACTTCATCCGCACCTCGAGCGGCCGTGCCAGCTGCCGCCGGCACTGTTCACGAAAGAGCATGTCGGCCGTGGCGTCGGGGGTAGCCGTATGAGAGAGGAGGTTTTTCATCGCTCCCCGGGAATCCCGGACGCTGCGCCGTGAACCTCGACTGCCGGGAGCCGCCGTCATGGGGAACCTGCCGACGGCCGCCCGCATCATGAATGAAGCATACGTTCTTCAGGCGAGCTGAAGGAGCGTATAATCAGATCATGCATGCCACCGCGCACATCCTCGACGAGCCGTCCATTCGCGACGCAGCCCTGCCGATCACGGTGGCTCAGTACCACCGGCTGTCCGCCGATGGGATCGTGCCGGAACGAACGGAACTCCTGCAGGGAGTGATCATCGAGCAAATGACGAAGTCGCCGCTGCACACGTTTCTCGTCCAGCGGCTGGCCGGCTGGCTCGCTTCGGCGGTGTCGTCCGGTTTGTACGTCCGCAAGGAAGAGCCGCTCACGCTCGCCGACTCCGAACCGGAACCGGACATTGCAGTGGTGGCGGGGTCGCCGAGCGACTATCGCCACGTCCATCCGGCGTCGGCGACGCTTGTGATCGAAGTGGCGATCGCCACTGTCGGCATCGATCGGGCGAAGGCCGACGTCTATGCCGCCGCGGGCGTTGAGGAGTATTGGATCGTGATTCCCGAGTCGCGGAGCGTGGAGATTCATCGTCTGCCCACGGCTGTCGGATACGGCAGCCGGATCATCGCCGCGGACCCACAGGCCGTCGTGCAGCCCGAGTCGCTGCCCGGCGCCACCATCACGATCGATCGACTGTTTGCGTGAGTACCGCCGCTCGTCCGTCGAACGACGCATGCCGGGCCGTTTGATTCGTCACCCGCGGAGCGACTCCGCGAGGAACTCGCCCAGGGCGCGGTTGAACACCTCCGGGGCCTCGAGCGGCACGAGGTGGCCCGCCGCCGGCACGATCAGGAGCTTCGCGCGTGGGATAATCGCCTCGGCCGCCTCCAGGCAGGCCGGCGGCGTGATCTGGTCCTCGGCGCCGACGACGAGCAGCGTCGGCACCGCTACGTGCCGCATCGCGTCGGTCATGTCGGGCCGGTCGCCGAGCGCGGCCA
>JBIIMU010000340.1:0-3677 GCA_044337845.1 Pirellulales bacterium
AGGGCCATGGCCGCCTGGGCCGCCATCAGGAGCGTCTCCATCCCTGCCACGCCGGCGGCATCCAGCTTCGTCGCCTTGTCGAGCGCCACCTCGGGGGCGTCGGCCTTCATGGCCCCGCCCACCGACTCCGCACTGATCTTCCGCGCCTCGGCCGCGGTCGGATCGACGATCGCCAGCGATAAAGCGGCGTTTTCCAGGCGGATGCTCGCCGCGGCCGCCTGGGGCGCGAGGTCGCCATACTTCGCCTCGATCGCCTGCTTGTCGGCATCGGGCAGGTGATACTGCGACTGCAGCGCGCTGAGCTCCGCGAACAGCTTCCGCAGCTCGGCGGAGGCCGCGTCGAACTCCGTCCGGGCCGCCGCCGTCTCGGCGGCCGGCGGAGCGGCCGGCAGCTGCCCCGCGCACACGAGCACCATCGCCGCCATCACCCAGCACCGCCCATCCATGCGAATCGACCTCCGTGGTGGTCGAGTACCATACCATTCCCGGGTGTCCCGGGAGGAGAACCCCGGCCAGCATGCCCCGCCCCGCGCGACCCTCGAAGCGGAACGCGTCCGCCGCCCCCGTCGATGCGGAGGCGGCGTCGTCGCCGCGGATCATCGGCGGCGAGCTGCGGGGCCGCCGCCTGCCACACCTGCCCGGCGGCGGCACGCGGCCGATGAAAGACCGCGTGCGGGAGTCGCTCTTCGACCTGATCGGCACCGCGGTCCGCGGGACGCTCGCGGTCGACCTGTTCGCCGGCACCGGGGCGCTCGGCTTCGAGGCCCTCAGCCGCGGCGCGGCCCGGTGCGTGTTTGCGGAGCGGCACTTCCCCACCGCCGACGCGCTGCGGCGCACCGCCCGCGAGCTGGGTGTGGCCGACCGCTGCGACGTGCGGCCGGGCGACGTGCTCCTCTGGCCGCGGCGGTTTCCCACGCTGCCCACCGACGCACCGTGGCTCGTGTTCGTGTCGCCGCCGTGGGCGATGTTCGCGGCGACCGATCCGCGTCAGGCCCAGCTCCTCGCCCTCGTGACGGCCGTGCGCGGGGCGGCCCCCCCCGGCAGCACGTTCGTGGTCGAGGCCGACGCCGCCTTCGACGCCGCCACGCTCCCCGACGCGGCCGCCTGGGAGTCGCGAGCGATCCCGCCGGCCGTGCTGCACCTGCTCCACCCCGGCCCGGCGTGAGCGGCCGCCCGGCCCGCAATGGTTTCGAATCGGTGGCCGTCTGGTATCTTGCGGCGGTGGGGGGCGGTCGCTCTCCCGCGATCCCGATCCCGCCCGCCGGTGCCCGCCCGTCGATGCCCATGGATGTCGTGAACCAGCAGGACGCCGTGCCGTTCACCACGGTGGACGGATCGACGATCCGCGAGCTCCTCGCCCATCGCAACTCGTCGATCCGCAAGCAGAGCCTCGCCGAGGCGCGGCTGGCGGTGGGGTGCGCCACGATCCCCCACCACCACGCGGTCACCGAGGAGATCTACTACATCCTCTCGGGGTCGGCCGAGATGACGCTCGGGAGCGAGTCGCGGCCGGTGCGGCCCGGCGACGCGATCGCGATTCCGCCGGGCGTGCGGCACACGATCCGCAACACCGGCCCCGTCGAGCTCGTGTTCCTCTGCACCTGCGCCCCCGGCTACGAACACGCCGACACCTTCCTCGAAGCCCCCGCCGCCTCGACCTGACGGCCCCGCCGCCCTCCTCCCGCCCCTCCATGGCCGACGCACTCTCCAAGCTCTTGGTCGCCGAAGGCATCGTCTCCGCCGAGCAGCTCGCGGAGGCCACGCGTGTGTCGGGCTCCGCGGGCCGCAAGGTCCACGAGGAGCTGGTGCGGCTCGGCTACGCGCCCGCCGAGAAGGTGATGAAGGCGATGGCGAAGGTGCATCGCCTCAAGTTCGTCAGCCTGTCCGACATCTCGGTGCCCGAGGAGGTGGTGCAGCTCCTGCCCGAGAGCGTGGCCCGCGAGAACACGATCTTTCCGCTCTCGGAGTCGGGCGGGGCGCTGCGGATCGCCACCTGCGATCCGACCGACATGGACGCGCAGGAGAAGCTCCGCTTCATCCTCAACCGCGACATCGAGATGGCCCTGGCCGTCCGCGAGCAGATCGTGGAGGCGATCAACCGCCACTACGGCCTCTCCGACGGCGAGAGCGCCGACTCGATGCTCCAGGAGTTCACCGACACCGCCATCGACTTCACCGAGACGGCGGTCGAGCAGCAGGCGGGGGCGGCCCAGGAAGACAACTCCGACGCCCCGGTGGTGAAGCTCGTGAACCTGATCATCACCGAGGCGGTGCAGCTGCGGGCCAGCGACATCCACATCGAGCCCTTCGAAGACCGGATCCGGATCCGCTACCGCATCGACGGCCGGCTCACGGAGCGCGACAACCCGCCCCGCCGGCTCCTCGGGGCGATCCTGTCCCGCATCAAGATCCTCTCGAAGCTCGACATCGCCGAGCGGCGCCGCCCGCAGGACGGCCGCATCAAGCTCACCGCCGACGGCAAGGACTACGACCTCCGCGTGTCGGTGCTGCCCACCAACCACGGCCAGTCGGTCGTGATGCGGATCCTCGACAAGGACAACATCCGCGTCGGCATCCGGCAGCTGGGGCTCTCGGAGGGCGACTTCCGGCAGTTCAAGAACCTGATCCGCCGGCCCAACGGGATCATCCTCGTCACGGGGCCGACCGGGTCGGGCAAGACGACCACCCTCTACGCCTCGCTCAACGAGCTCAACCGCCCCGACACCAAGATCATCACCGCCGAGGATCCGGTCGAGTACTACCTCGCCGGGATCAACCAGGTGGAGATCAAGCACCAGATCGGGCTCGACTTCGCCCGCGTGATCCGGGCCATGCTCCGCCAGGCGCCCAACGTGATCCTCGTGGGCGAGATGCGCGACACCGAGACGGCCCAGATGGGCATCCAGGCGTCGCTCACGGGGCATCTCGTGTTCAGCACCCTCCACACCAACGACGCCCCGGGCGCCATCACCCGGATGATCGACATGGGCGTGCCGGCCTACCTCGTCGCCTCCAGCGTGATCGCGGTGCTCGCGCAGCGGCTCGTGCGGGTCAACTGCCCGAAGTGCAAGCAGCCCCATCAGCCGCTCGACACCGAGCTCGAGGCGGCCGGCATCACCCCGGAGATGCTCCAGGGGGCCACGTTCATGAAGGGCCGCGGCTGCTCCCACTGCCAGAAGAAGGGCTACAAGGGGCGGCTGGGCATCTTCGAGCTGATGGTGATGAACAACAAGATCCGCGAGCTCGCCTTCCAGGGGGCGGCCACCCAGGACATCCGCCGGGCGGCCGTGAGCCAGGGGATGAAGGTGATGTTCGACGACGGGATCCAGAAGGCCCTCCGCGGGATCACCACGCTCGACGAGGTGTTTCGCGTGGCCAAGAAGGTGGAGTAGCGGCCGGTCCGGCCGGCCTGTCGGGCGGCGGGGAAGCGGCGAATCGCCGAAAATGCCGCCGCCGGCGGGACTTTCGCGGCGTTCGAGCGCATAATGGGAATGCGGCGACGGGAGTCAGGGCCCGGGTTCGCCGCTTGATGAGCGAACCGTGAGCAGCCACGCTCCGCGCCCCGCGTTCTGGCACCCCGACGGCCGCGGTCTCACGACGGCAGCGGTGGCCGCGCCGGCTCGCCGGCAACTGTTCGGACGCGGTTTTTCCAGGCACAATAGGTGTGCCTCCGGGAG
>JBIIMU010000156.1:0-6309 GCA_044337845.1 Pirellulales bacterium
CGGTGCTCGGCCCACTGAATCACTTCCACCCCATCTGCCTCGGCCTCATCGCCTACGCCCTCGCGATGATCACCCTCGGGCCAAGAACTCAGCTCGGGGCTGCCCGTGCCCCGGGAGCCGGCGTATGACGCCAAGCGAAGCCAGGATGGCGGAGTGCCGGCGGCATTCGAGTGAGCGGATGCCACGACGGCATCCGCGAACGTCCGGCGACGGGGCACGGGCGGCCCCGAGCCACCGGGCGAGCCCGAAGCAGGTCCGCATCGCTCACGCGATTGCGGCTTCCAGTGCAGTGCAGGTCCGCATCGCTCACGCGATTGCGGCTTCCGGGGCCGGGAGCCTCCCGGCAGCCCGTGTGGAGCGGCTAAGATGCCGGGCGTTATCCCTCAGGAGCTCCCCCATGGTCCGCACCCCCAGCACGATGCTGTCGCTCGGCACGGTCGCCCCCGACTTCGAACTCCCCAACGTGGACGGCCGCATGGTCGACTACGCGGCCGCGGCCGGCCCGCGGGGCACCGTGGTGATGTTCATCTGCAACCACTGCCCGTTCGTGAAGCACGTCGCGGACCATCTGGCCACGCTCGGTCGCGAGTGCCTGGCCCGGGGGGTGGGAGTCGTCGCCATCAGCTCCAACGACGTCTCGGCTCATCCGGCCGACTCGCCCGAACAGATGGTCCGGGAGGCGGAGGAGCGGGGATACCCGTTTCCGTATCTCTACGACGACACGCAGGAGGTGGCCAAGGCCTACCACGCCGCGTGCACGCCCGACTTCTACCTCTTCGACGCCGACCGCCGACTCGTCTACCGGGGGCAGCTCGACCCGAGCCGCCCGGGGAGCGAGGTGCCGGTGACGGGCCACGACCTGCGGGCGGCGATCGACGCCCTCGTGGCCAACGCGCCGCCTCTGGCCGAGCAGACGCCGAGCCTGGGCTGCAACATCAAGTGGAAGCCGGGCAATCACCCGGCCTACTTCCACCCCTGACGCGTCCGGCCCGTCGACGCTGGCGAGCGCCGGGACCTCGTGGCCGCCCTGTCCGGCGGGGCCCGATCAGCGGGGCTTCTCGCCACCGGGACGGTGGCCGCCGCGGTTGGCGAACCGGCCGATGTCCTGCGTGTCGCCCGGCTCGAGCCGCGAGGCACGGAGGTTCTCCCGCTGGATCGCCTCGTACACCTCCTGGCGATGCACGGGAATCTCCGCCGGGGCGTTGATGCCCAGCCGCACCTTGTCTCCGCGGATGTCGACGATGGTGACCACGATGTTGTCACCGATCATGATGCTTTCGTCACGTTGCCTGGAGAGCACGAGCATGGCTGGTTCCTTCCTTATCCGTCGGGGGAGCGGCAATCCGATGCCGCCGGCCACCTTGATTATGCACTCTGTTTCAGCGGGCGCCGTTCGATCGAGAGTTCGTAGTGCAGCGGTAGGTCTCCGCTGGCAACGACTTGGCGGCCCGTGCGGGCCTGAAGGTTGATGACGATCGGAGCCTTGAGATTGAGCGTGAGGCCTGTGCCGTTTTCGCCGACGACGACCACCACCTGCGCGTCCCGCATGTCGTCGAGCGCGAGCGGGCTGAGTTCGCTCCGCGGGATCCGCACCTGGTAGTCGGGCACGAATCGCCGCGGGCTGACCACCGCGAGGGCGACCTCGGCCCGCGTCGTGCTCTGCAGCCAGCCGAGGGCGTCGTTCGCCGCGTCGGCGAGCAGGGCCCATTCCCGGCAGTCCTCCAGGCCGGGAAGGCCGCTCGGAAACCGAATCAGGTCGGCGGCATCCACGTCGATGCGGCCGAATCGTGTGGTCGTGATGCGCATGATGCCGGCACTCCCTGCCCGAACCCTCGATCCTGCGAGCGTCCTCGGGGTCCTGTCCCGAGGGGCGACGTCGCGAGGCGACGAACTCCCGTTCGCACCACTGGAATCGGCAAGCCGGGCTGCCGGAGTGAAGAAAAACGGATTGGCGAAGCGAAGCAGGTGCCGAAGCCTTTGTGGGCCGGGGATCGCCGGCGGGTCGCGGGTTTTGCGCGGGCTGCTTGACCCACCGGCACGATCCGCACGATCCTTATCACCGGTGTCGTCCGACCGTCCTCACCCTCGCACCGGGTCGCCATGCTCCGCTCGCACCATCTGCTCACCGTGGTCGTGTCCGCAGCGGCCGTCGGATGCTCGGCGTCGCGGTACGACGCGGACTACACGGCCCGCATCGCCGCCTTTCGGGCCGACGCGGAGTTCGCCGAACTCGAGGCTGCGCCGCGGGAGCTCGCCGAGGGTCGGGTGCTCGTGCGACTGCCCACGAAGTTCGCCGCCGCCGCGGACGAGTCGCGGATCCCCAGCCTGCTGTTTCTCCGCGGGCTCCCCGAGGCCACGGTGTTCAACGCGAGCATGGTCGGCCCGAACAACTGGGAGCGGCGGCCCGTGGTCGTGACGGCGGCCGTTCCCGTCGCCCGCAGGCGGCCGGACGACCTGAAGCGGGAGATCGGCGAATGGATCAAGGCCGACAACGCCTTCTCGCTCGGCAAGTGGAACGAGCGGAAGGTGACGCCCGCCAACGGCGGGCCGGCCGAGTGGCACGTGCTCTCGCTCGACGGGCCTCAGCTGTTCGAGGCCGTGGACGGCACGAACGAACTCGGCGACCGGAATCTCGACGGCACCGGCGAGCTCTGGGTGTCGACGGCGGCCGACCGCGACTACTGCGTGCTGATCTGCGTCCGCATGCCGAACGACGTCGCCGGCCAGTTCCGCAACACCCCGGCCCAGCTCGCGGAGCTCATGGCCCGGCGGGTGGAGATCCTGCCGCCTCCGGCCGAACCGGCCGCGAAGTAGGTTCCGCACGACGGGCTGCGCCCGCGTGTCTTCGGCCACATGGGCTGCGCCCGCGGGGTTACTGCCACATGGGCTGCGCTCGCCAGGCCGCCAGCGGCCCGAGGATGAGCAGCGGCAGCCAGGCGCCGGTCGATGCCCCGTAGGCATCCGCCGATACCAGCGCGTGGGATCCCATCACCGTCAGAAAGAAGACCACGGTCATCGACACGCAGAGGCCCACCGCGACGAACACGCCCCGCCGGCTCGGCCCCAGCACGAGTGGAATGCCGAGCATCACGAGCGACATGTCGAGCAGGGGCGCGGTGAAGCGGGCGTGTACCCGCAGCGGAATGTCGGCCCCGATCACGAGGCTGGGGTTGCGGATCGCCCGCACGAGGTCGGCCGTCGACGAGTACTGGCTCCAGTTCGACGAACCGATCATCTGCTCGAACGTGACGTCGCTGACGACGTAGCACTCGCCCGGCGCGATCCAGTCGGCCGCGGACCGCGAGAGCACCACGGCGCGACCGCCCGACTCGAGCGCCGGCAGCCGGTCGATGTCGGAGGGCTCCCGGACACCGCGGAGCAGATAGCCGGCGGGCCGCGGTCCTTCGGCCGGCTGCCAGACCGCCTCCGCCGCCGTGATCTGCGGGCCGTAGGCCGCGAGCTGGGGCGGCATGAGCAGGCTCGGGCCGGTGATCGTGCCGGCCCCCGCCTGCGCGCCCTTGCCGCGGAACAGGATCTCCGTGCGGTTGTCGTATCGCGGCTCGAACGCCTGCAGCACCTGGCCCTCGAGGTTCTGGGCGTTGCGGGCGAACGACTCGCGGATGCCGGGCAGCACGAACTCCCGGTTGGCCGCCGCGAGCACTGCCACCACGGCCGAGAACACGAGCACCGGCCGGGCGATCCGCCAGCGCGTGACGCCGGCGGCGAGCAGTGCGGTGAGCTCGTTGTGCCGCTCGAGCCAGGAGAGTGCGAACATCGCGCTGGCCAGCGAGATGATCGGACTCGTGGCGTCGAAGAACCAGAGCACCCGCGGTCCGTAGTAGGCCGCCAGCACCCGGGCGAGACCGCCGGCCTTCTGGGCGTAGGCTCCGAACTCGTCCATGTTCGTGAAGGCATCGAACACGAAGTAGAGCCCCATCAGGCTCACGAAGACCACCACGAAGGCGTGGAGCTGGGCGCGGCCGAGGTAGCGGTCGATCAGCATGGACGCTTGACGGGGCGCACCCCGTGCCGACGATGAGGGGGTCCGCGGGCGGGTTGCCGGACGCCGGCGGGCGGCGGAGGGTACGGAGATCCGGCCGGACCGTCAATCTGGGAAAGTCGCCGGATGCAGTGGTCGTCCGTGCCGGGCGTCGCCGCCGTGCTCGACCTGCTCTGCCCGCCCCGCTGCGTCGTCTGCGGTGCCGAGGCCGCGCGCGGTCCCGCCGTCTGCGGCGGCTGCGCCCGCGTGCTGGCGGCGGGGCTCGCGCGGTGCACGACGTGCGGCGAGGAGCGGCACGCGGGCCGCTGCCGCCGCGGCTACCGCGGGGACGGCATCGTGGTGCTGTCGGATTACGTGGATGACGTGCGGACGGCGGTGCTGCGGGCGAAGCGGCCGACCGGCGAGCCGCTCGCCGCCGGGCTCGGCGAACTGCTGGTGGCGAAGCATCGCGACGTGCTTCTCGGCTGGCGGCTCGACGGGGTCGTGCCCGTGCCCATGCACTGGCTGCGGCGGATGGTCCGCGGCACGAGCGCCGCCGACGAGATCGCCACTGGGATCGCGCGGACCCTCGGCATTCCGCGCCGTCGCCTCCTCCGCCGCCGCCGGGCGACGCCGCGGCAGAACGAGGTGCCGGCCGACGGACGCCAGGCGAACGTCCGCGAGGCGTTTCGGCCGCGCGGCCGACCGGCCGGCCGGCGGCTGCTGCTCGTGGACGACGTCTGCACCACCGGAGCCACGCTCGCCGAGTGCCGGAGGATTCTGGTGGAGGCCGGAGCCTCCGCCGTTTACGCTGCCGTGATCGCCCGCGCCGACGGTCGGCAGCCGGACGCCCCCGAGTTTCCCTGACGGACCGTCGCCCCCGCGGCGCCTCGACCATGTCGGCTCCCACCCCGCTGCGGATCGGCACCCGAGGCAGCGCGCTGGCCCGCACCCAGACCGAGCAGGTCGCCAGCCGGCTTCGCGAGGCGGGCGTTGCGGTCACGGTGGAGGTGATTTCCACGCTGGGGGACCGCCGGCACGACCTGCCCGTGGCCCGTCTCGGCGGCGACGGGGTGTTCGTCCGCGAACTGGAGCAGGCGCTGCTCGACGGCCGCATCGACGCCGCGGTGCACAGCCTCAAGGACCTGCCGACGGCCGAGACGCCGGGGCTCCTGCTCGCCGCGATCCCCGAACGGGCCAGCCCGTTCGATGCCGTGGTGGGCCGGTCGGCCCCCCGGCTCGCGGAGCTCCCTCGCGGCGCGACGGTGGGCACCTCGAGCATCCGCCGGGTGGCGCAGCTCCGCGCGATTCGCCCCGATCTCGACATCGTGCCACTCCGCGGCAACGTCGACTCCCGGCTCCGCAGGCTCGACGCCGGCGACTTCGACGCCGTGATCCTCGCCGCGGCCGGGCTGGAGCGGCTCGGGCTTGCCGCTCGGATCACGGAGGTTCTCCGGCCGCCCGCGTTCTGGCCCGCCGTCTCGCAGGGGGCGCTGGCGATCCAGACGCGGGCCGACGACGCGGCCTCGCGGCGGGCGGTCGGCGTGGTCGACGATGCCGCGACACGGGCCGCGGTCGTGGCGGAGCGGCGGATGCTGGCCGGGCTGGCGGGGGGCTGTCTCGCGCCGATCGGTGGCTGGGCGCGGATCGAGGCGGAGGAACTCGTGCTCGGCGGCCGGGTGTTCGACGTCGAGGAGGGCCCCGAGCCGCGGTCGAGCCCGGCCGCGGAGCTCCGGCGTGCGTGGTCGGTCGATCGCGACGACGTGTCCACCTCGGCGGAGGCCCTCGGCAGTGCCGTTGCCGGGCTTCTGGTCGCGCAGGGGGCAAACCGCCTGATCGAGCGGGTTCGGGCGAAAGACGCGTGACCCACGGCGGGCGGCGGCGTCGATGACCGCCCACTTGGTGGGTTTTGATGGATGAGCGTTTCGTTAGACTTCCCGTGCTCTCGACGAGCATGCCGCGGTGATCGGGCCATGTGATGCCCGCACCGGCGCGTGGTTTTCAGGAATACGATCCATGCCGATCAAGGTGGTCATCGCCGACGATCATGAGGTGGTGCGCCGCGGGCTCGTCAGCCTGCTGGCCGGGTCCGACGTCAAGATCGTCGGCGAGGCCGCGAGCGGCGACGAGGCGGTGAAGCTGACCAAGAAGATGAAGCCCGACGTCGTCCTCCTCGACATTCGCATGGATGGCAAGGACGGGCTCACCGCCCTCGAGAAGATCCGCGCCGACATGCCGAGCGTCCGCTGCGTGATGCTCTCGACGTTCGACAACCCCACCTACGTGGCCCGGGCGGTGGCGGCCGGGGCCCACGATTACATGCTCAAGGG
>JBIIMU010000157.1:0-6299 GCA_044337845.1 Pirellulales bacterium
GCCGCCCGGTCGTCGGCCGCCCACGAAATGATGATGTGGGCGTCGGTTTCGATCTCGAACAGCGGCATGCGAGGCACCTCCGGAGCGATCGGGCAGGGTACCGCCGGCCGCCGACCGCCGTCAAACCGCCGGTGCCACCGCTGCCGGCTACAATCAACCGTCGCGTCCAGACCCGGACGCCACGCCCCGCGACCGCCACGCACCGTCGGCCCGCCGTCCGATGAAATACGACCGCCTCGGCTTCCCGATCCCGCCGTCGTTTCCGGATCCAGCGGTCGCGGACGAGACCCGGCCGTTCTCGTCCCCCACGCCCGCTCCGCCCCGGGCCGCCGGCCGCCGCAAACGGCTCGTGCTGCTCGGGCTCATGGCGCTCGTGATCGTGCCGGGGCTCCTCGCGCCCGGCATCATGTCGGCGGTGTCGGAGGCCGTCGTGACGTGGTCGCTCGAGCAAGCGATCGAGGGTGAGGCTCGAGGCAATGTGCCCGCGGCGATCTCGAACCTGGGCCGGGCCATCCGCTGGTGCGACGACGACACCGACCGCCGCTGCCGGCTCCTCTGCTGGCGGGCCATGCTCCGGATCGAAAACCTGGATGCCCGCGGCGCGCTCGCCGACGCCGAGCAGGCGATCGGCATCGCGCCGACGTCGTCGCAGCCGCGGCGCGTCAGCGCCCTGGCCCACGTGATCCTCGACGACGCCGACGCCGCCCTGGAAGATGCCGAGGCGGCCGTCACGCTTTCCGGCCACGCCGATCCCGAGGCGCTCAACCACCGGGCCTACATCCGGGCACTCGTGGGCCGCGATCTCGAAGCGGCCCTGGCCGACATCGACGCCGCGTTGCCGCCGGACGGGGAGGGAAGCCCCGAGTTCCTCGACACCAAGGGATTCGTGCTGCACCTGCTGGGCCGTCACCACGAGGCGGTCGACCTGCTCAACGTCGCCATCGACGCCACCCAGAAGACCCGACGGCGGTTGATGGAGCTCTCCCCCCACGCCGATCCCGACGAGCTCGCCTACCGGGTCCGTTCGGTCGACCACGCCCTCGCGGTGATGCACCAGCACCGCGGCCTCGCCTGCCGGGCACTGGGCCTCGCCGGGCAGGCCGCCCAGGATCTGGAGACGGCCGAACGGAAGGGCTACGCGCCGCAGCGGGGCATTTTCTGAAACCCCGCGGCCCGGCTGGCCGTGCCGCTGGCCGTCGCTATACTGGCGACTCGACGAGGTGGACACCCGTAGGTTTCCGCGACATCGGCCCGGCCGATCCGCGAAAACCCGACACGGGGGTGTAGCTCAGTTGGTTAGAGCGCCAGCCTGTCACGTTGGAGGCCGCGGGTTCGAGTCCCGTCACCCTCGCTCGTCCACCCGTCGGGTTCTTCGGCCCTCATGCCTCCGGCCACGGCCATCGTCACCGGTGCTGCCAACGGCTTCGGTCGGGCGATCGCCGAAGCCCTGCTCGCGGCCGGCTGCCGCGTCGCCTGCGTCGACCTGCCCGGCCCGATCGGCCGGCTCGATGCCGATCGCGGTCCCGCCGCCGGCGAGCTGCGGATTCCCATGGACGTGCGGGACGAGACCGCCTGGCTGGCGCTCCGCGACCGGCTGCAGACGGAGTGGGACGACCTCGACCTGCTCGTCAACGCCGCCGGTGTCGGCGCCACCGGCGAGGTGGGCACGCTCTCCGGCGAGCAGTGGCGGCGGGTGATCGACACGAACCTCCTCGGCACGGCCATCGGCTGCGAGACCTTCCTGCCGTGGCTGCGGGCCAACCGCGGCCGGCCCCACCTCGTCAACGTGGCGTCGATCGCCGCGGTGCTCGCCCCCGGGTCGATGGCCGCCTACTCGGCGAGCAAGGCGGGCGTGGTCGCACTCTCCGAGGCGATCGCCGCCGAGTGCCCGCGCCGCCGGCCGGGCGTGACGATCGTCTGCCCCGGCTTCTTCCGCTCGGGGCTGCTCGACACCTGGCACTTCACGTCACCGCTCGAGCGGCGGGAGGCGGAGCGCCGCATGGCGGTCACCTGGTGGACGAGCGAGCGGGTCGCCCGCCGCGTGCTTCGGGCCGTCCGCCGCAACCGCCGCTACGTCGTCGTCGGGCTCCAGGCCCGCTGGCTCTGGCGGCTCAAGCGGCTCGCGCCGCGGGCAACCACGGCCCTCGTGCGGGCGATCTACCGGCGGCTGAAGTAGCGCCGTCGCCGAGGCTCACTCCAGCTCTTCGAGCCAGGCCCGGATCTCGTTCTCGTACTCGCTCGCCAGACCGCCCACGATCAGCTGGCGGTGGAAGCTGGCGGCGCCCCCCTTCTTCATGTCGGCGTCTTCGGCGCTCGGGAAGCGCTTCGCCGGATCGGCCGCGATCAGGCCGCGGCAGAAGTCCATCAGCAGCTCGTTGCAGGTCACCTCGGTGGGCAGGAGCTGCGGCAGCCGATAGACGAGCGACCGCTTCGCCTCGAGCAGGTCGCTGAACGACTGCAGGCCCGCGAACGGCGGCTGCCCGGCCAGCATCTCCACGAGCACGTAGCCGAGGCTGGCGAGATCCGAGCGGGGCGTGTTGGCCTGCCCCTCGAGCACTTCGGGAGCCGCGTAGGCCGGCGTGCAGGTCTTCGTCGGCGGCGGCTCGTCGACGGGATGCGCCGAGCCGATGTCGATGATCTTCGCATTGCCGGTCCGCTTCACCATGATGTTGGCCGTCTTCACGTCGGCGTGGACGATGCCCTCGCGGTGCAGGGCCGCCAGGGCCGCGAGGCACTCGCGGACGATCGCGATCGCCACGCCCGGCTTCAGCCGCGACTGCTGCGGCCCCGCCGTCACCACCACCTTGTTGAGATACCGCCAGCGGTCGTCGCTGACGCTGGCCCGCGTCCGCTCCAGGAGCTCGGGCGCCAGGAGCCGGGAGAGGTCGTAGCCGTCGATCCACTCCATCTCCATGATCCGGATCAGCCGCTGCTCCACGAAGTTCTGCACGTCGAGGAGGTTGTCCTGCTGGATCTGGGCCACGCGGGCGGCCACCGCCGCGATCCGCCCCATCGCCTCGGCATAGGCCTGCTCGGACGCATACCGCTCCGGCGAGAAGACCTTCAGGGCCACCGGGAGCGTGAACTCGTCGGACCCGCGGCGGGTGGTGAGAAACACCACGCCCTGGCCGCCGGCCCCGAGCCGCTTCGCGAGCGTGTGGTATTCGCTCCAGTTGAGCCGGCCGGCACCGAGGATCTCGGTGTACTTCGCGAGCAGCTCGTCCGGGCAGCGGCTGCCCACCTGGCCGGCCGCGGTCACGGTCGGCCGGTCCTCGTGGAGGATGGTGGTGCTCATGCGGCGGCCTCCGAGCCCGGCGGCTCGGGAAATCCGAGCCGCTTGTCGACGAGGTTCCGGAGGGGGCGGCCCTCCCGATACCTGCGGAGATTATCGCAGAAAAACTCGGTCATCGCATCGATGCGGTGTTTCGACTGCCCGCCGACGTGCGGCGTGATCAGGAGCCGCGGGGCCGTCCAGAGCCGGCTCTCGGGCCGGGGCGGCTCGTCGGGCGTGACGTCGAGCGCCGCGGAGTCGAGGTGGCCGCTCTCGAGGGCGTCCACGAGCGCGTTCTCGTCGACCATCCCACCCCGGGCCACGTTGACGAGGATCGCGCCCCGCCGCATGCGGGCGATGGCCCGGGCGTCGATCAGGTTGCGGGTGTGCTCGGTGAGCGGGGCGCAGAGAAAGAGCACGTCGAGCTGCGGCAGGATGTCGAACAGCGTGTCGGGGCCGCCGAGAAACTCGACGGCCGGGGGCTTGCGGACGGGAAACCAGTCGGTCGCGAGGATCCTCACGCGGAACGGCTCGAGCACCTCGACCAGCCGGCGGCCGTTGCCGCCGAG
This sequence comes from Pirellulales bacterium, assembly GCA_044337845.1. GTDB lineage: Bacteria > Planctomycetota > Planctomycetia > Pirellulales > UBA1268 > QWPN01. Next base: position 3,841 of record JBIIMU010000157.1, read on the forward strand.
CCCCACGATGCCGACCGTCGCGCCGGTGAGGTCGACGGTGGGCCGGCGAACGAACTCCCGCCGGGCCTGCTGCTCGAGAAACAGGGGAAACCGCCGCGTGCACGAGATCGCCATGCCGACGGTCTGCTCGGCCACCTGATCCGCCAGCACGCCCGAGGCGCTCGTGACCACGATCTCGGATCCCACGACCGACGGCACGAGGCAGTGGTCGAGGCCGGCCGCCGACGACTGGATCCACTTCAGCCGGCGTCCTTCGACCACCCGATCCCACGGCACCGGCACCTTGGGGTGCCCGCAGAAGAGGTCGGCGGAGGGCAGTTCCTCGGCCACCCGCTCCTGTCCGGCATCCACGAGGGTGGCCTCCGGCCAGACGGCCTGGATCTGCGCACGATGATGCGACTCGACGGGATAGCAGAGTACGATTCTCATGGGGGCCGTTTTCGCAGGCCGGCCGCCGCGCTGGCAAGCCGGTTTCGGCCCTCCACCGCCCCGGCCGCTCCCGCGGCCGACGCCCCGTTGGTATCCTTTTCCGCATGCGCCTTCCGCTGCTCGCTGTCGCCGCCCTCGCCTTCCTGCGGATCGTCTGCGGGCTCCACTTTTTCCTCGAGGGCATGTCGCACCTTCGGGATCCCGACTGGTCGAGCGCCGGGTTTCGCCGCGCCGCCGTCGGGCCGTTGGCCGACTGGTACCGCTCGGCGCTGCCGCAGACCGGCGACTGGAAGGGCACGGTCGGCGCCGCCGATGACCGGCCGGCCGACGAGGCGGCGAAGGCATGGCAGGAGAGCGTGGTCGCCTCGTGGCGGACGCTGCTGGCCGCCCGCCTGAAGGCGGTGCCGCTCGCCGCCGACGCCAAGGCCGCCGCCGAGGAGAGCCTGGCGGCCGCCGGTCGCGATCTCGCCGCCTACTGCAAGGGCATCGCCGACGACCTCGCGGACCATCGCCTGCAGGTCCGCCGATTGGCCGGCCAGGCCACGAAGCCCGGCTCCCGCGAGATTCCCTTCGAGCGGGAGCGGCTCACCAAGAAGCAGAAGGAGCTCGCCGGTCAGGCGGCGGGCTGGATGAACGACGCCGCCGCGCTCGGCCAGAAGCTCGTGGCCGAGTGGGATGCCCAGCTCCCCGACGCCGCCGCCCGCGGGAAGGCGGCCGCCGCCGCCGAGCCCACGCCGCTCTGGAAGGGCGACCGGTTCGTGTCGTGGTCGCTCGTCACGATCGGGGCCTGCCTCGTGCTCGGGCTCGCCACCAAGTTCAACGCCATGGGGGGCGTGTTCTTCCTGGCGAGCGTGATCGCCACGCAGCCGTTCTGGGTGCCCGGGGCCCAGGCCACGTACGACCAGTGGGTGGAGCTGGCGGCCCTGTTGGCCATCGCGGCCCTGCCGGTCGGGGGCTGGAGCGGACTCGATTTCTTCCTCAAGCCGTGGTGCCCCCTGACCCGCTGCTGCGGCGGCGCGAACACCTGCGGCCGCTGACCCGTACCACACGTTTGGGATCCAAGGTGCCTGCATGAACCTGACTGAGCAGCAGAAGCAGACCGGCAAGGAAAACTTCGACGAGGCGGTGGCGATCTCGCGCCGCGACTTCCTCGCCGGCACGGTGGCGGCGGGCGTGGCCACCGGCGCGGGCCTCGGCTCGATCTACTTCGGCTACGGCCGGAGCGTGGGCGACCCGCTCCGCGTGGGCGTCATCGGCACCGGCGACGAGGGGAGCGTGCTGATCGGGGCCCACAACCCCGAGTATCTCAACGTCGTCGCGATCGCCGACGTCCGGCCCTACAACGTGTTTCGCGCGTTCCACGGCGACGTCTCCAGCCCCAGCGCCTACAAGAATCGCCCGGGGCTGATGGCGAAGTACAAGTGGTCCACCGAAGACGCCGCCCGCGCGAAAGTGAAGGTCTACGGCGCCTACGAAGACCTCCTCGCCGACCCCGACATCGAGGCGGTGGTGATCGCCCTGCCGCTGCACCTCCACGCCCCCGCCGCGATCAAGGCGATGCGGGCCGGCAAGCACGTGCTCACCGAGAAGCTGATGGGGCACAGCATCCACGAGTGCAAGGAGATGGGCCGCGTCTCCCGCGAGACGGGCAAGATCCTCGCCACCGGCCACCAGCGTCACTACAGCATCCTCTACGACAACGCCGTCCACACGATCGGCACGGCGAAGCTGATCGGCGACGTCCACTCGATCCGCGCCCAGTGGCACCGCGGCAACCTCCCCGGCAAGGATTCGTGGAAGCCGCCGATGCCGGCCGACGCGTCGTTCGCCAAGAAGCTCGCGGGCTGGAAGAAGGACCTCGAGACCGCCAAGCCCGCCGACATCGACGCCCTCCAGAAGCAGATCGCCCAACTCGAGGCCCAGATCCTCGACCAGGCGGTCGACGCGGCGAAGTATGGCTACACCGAGAAGACGCTCGGCGACGGCTCCGTCCGCACGCCGCTCGAGGAACTCATCCGCTGGCGGCTCTG
>JBIIMU010000159.1:0-6247 GCA_044337845.1 Pirellulales bacterium
GCGACGCTCGTGTCGATGGCCAGGATGCGCATCACGGGGCTGCCGTGGGGTGGCGACCCCCGTCCTTGACCGTGTCGGAGGAGGGCCGTAGTCTCAATTTTCGCGGAAAGCCAGCCGAATCGCGGCCCGCGACCGGTGGAGTGTACGTGAAGCGGGCCATCATCAGCGACGTCCACGGAAACCTCGAGGCCCTCCAGGCGGTGCTCGAGGACATCGACCGGGAGCGGGTCGACACCGTCATCTGCCTCGGCGACGTGGTCGGCTACGGCCCCAACCCCTGCGAGTGCGTCAAGCTCGTCCGCGACCGCTGCAGCCTCGTGATCCTCGGCAACCACGACCAGGGGGCCCTGTTCGACCCGGACGGCTTCAACTCCGGCGCGGAGCGGGCCATCCGCTGGACGCGGCACCAGCTCGAGATGCACGACCGCATGCCGAGGAACGCGGCCGATCCGCTCATGGACTTCCTCGGCGAACTGCCCCGCACCAGCACCGACGGCGACTTCCTGTTCGTGCACGGGTCGGCCCGCCGCCCGCTCGACGAATACGTCTTTCCCGAAGACATCTACAATCCGCTGAAGATCGAGCACATCTTCGAGCTCGTGGGCCGGTACTGCTTCCAGGGCCACACCCACATCCCCGGCGTGTTCACGGTGTCGCCGGAGTTCATTTCGCCCAGCGTGCCGCAGAGCTCGCCGGAGGTGGCGATCGAGCTTCCGCCCTCGAAGGCGATGGTCAACGTCGGCTCGGTGGGGCAGCCCCGCGACAACGACCCTCGGGCCTGCTACGTGGTGGTGGAGGACGACCGCCGCGTACGGTTCCGCCGCATCGCCTATCCGCACGAGACCACGGCCAAGAAGATTCACGCGATCGCCGACCTCGACAACTTCCTCGGTGACCGCCTCTCCCAGGGGCGCTGACCACCGCCCGCCCGCATCCCCGCACCCGAAAGCCTCGCCGTGGACCGCCGCACCATCCAGTTCTTCGTCGTCTCGCTCGGGATCATCCTCGCCAGCCAGGCACTCCAGGGATGGCTGTTCCCCAAGCCCCCGAAGCCGGCGGTCGAGGAGCAGGCCGCGTCGGGAGCCGGCCCCGAGGCTGCGCCGGCCGCCGCCGAGGCGCCCGCCGCGACGGGCGAACTGGCGGCCGCCCCCGCGGAGCCCTCCGCGTCGGCCGGCCGCGAGCGGCGCACGCTCGGGTCGCTCGATCCCGCCGCCGCCCGGATGCTCGTCACCCTCACGAGCCGCGGCGCCGCCGTGGAACGGATCGAGCTCGCCGACGAGAAGTTCCACGATCAGGACGACCGCGCCGGCCATCTCGGCCACCTCGCGGCCTCCGCCACCGCCGGCGGATGCCGGCTCGGGGTGGTCGGTGCCGGCACGCCGGCGGCCCGGGCGGGCCTGAAGGCCGGCGACGTGATCGCGGCGATCGACGGGACCGCGACGCCCGACCCCGACGCGCTGCGGGCGGTTCTCGCCGGCACCCGGCCCGGTCGCAGCGTGCGGCTCGACGTGGTGCGGGGCGACGGCACGCTGGCGGTCGACGCGCGGCTCGATCGGCGGCCCCTGGAGGTGGTGCGTCCGGAATACAAGGCGGAGCCGGTGGCCGACCCCGACGCGAGTCCGCACGACCCGCTCTCGTTCCGGCTGTCGCTGGAGTCGCTCGACACGCGGAAGCGGCCGCCCGAGCCGCTCGCCGAGATCCCGGGCCTCGACCTCGCCGACGTCGACTGGCAGGTGGAGGACGTGGGCGACGCCACCCGCGTGCGGTTCACGCGGACGCTGCCGGGCGGCCTGACGCTCGCGAAGGAGTATCGGCTCGCGGCGGGGGCGGAGGCCGAAGGCGACGCCGGCTACGGGCTCGAACTCACCGTGGAGCTCCGGGCCACCGGCAAGGACGCCGTGGTCGCCTACGCCCTCGACGGGCCCACCGGCCTGCCGACCGAGGGCTGGTGGTACACGCAGCGGGTGGCCCGCGACTGGGGCTCGCTCGCCGTGCGCGACGTGGCGGTGCGGTTCGTCGGCAAGCAGGGGGCGATCACCAGCGGCCTGAAGATCGCCGACGGCACGCTCGACCATCCGTCGTCCCGGATCGGCGCCGGCACGCCGCTGTCGTTCGCCGGTGTCGATGCCCTCTACTTCGCGTCGGCGCTGATCCCCGACCAGACGGGCGCGGCGAAGCCGGCCCTGGCGGAGGTCCGCCCGATCGCCGTGGGCGAGGTGCCGCCGGCGGCGCGAAAGAAGCTGCTCAACGTCACGAGCCGGCTGGTGTCGGAGGACCTCGTCATCCCGGCCGGCGGCGCGGCCACGCACCGGTATCGGATCTTCGCCGGCCCGAAGCGGCCCGAGCTGCTCGAGCAGTACGGCGTGCCCGACTCGGGTATGGACGACCTCGTCTACTACGGCTGGTTCGGCTGGGTGGCCCGGCCGATGATCGCCATCCTCCACGCCCTGCACGCGGTGATCGGCAACTACGGGATCGCGATCCTCCTGCTCACCGTGCTCGTCCGCGGGGCGATGTTTCCCGTGAGCCGCAAGCAGGCCCTCTCCTCGCAGAAGATGCAGGAGCTGCAGCCGGAGATGAAGGCGATCAACGAGAAGTACAAGGACGACCAGGTCAAGAAGACCCAGGCCACGCAGGAGCTCTGGCGGAAGCACAACTACAACCCGATGGGGGGCTGCCTGCTGGTGTTCATCCAGATCCCGATCTTCATGGGGCTCTACCGGTCGCTCGCCACCGACGTGGAGCTGCGGCAGGCGCCGCTGTTCAGCTCGGCGATCCGCTGGTGCTCGAACCTCGCGGCCCCCGACATGGTCTGGAACTGGACGAACTACCTGCCCTCCTTCCTGACCGCGCCGGAAGGCTGGCTCGGGCCGTATCTCAACGTCTTTCCGCTGATCACGATCGGCCTGTTCCTCTGGCAGCAGAAGCTGTTCATGCCGCCGGCGATGGACGAGCAGCAGAAGATGCAGCAGCAGGTGATGAACTACATGATGTGGTTCATGGCCCTGATGTTCTTCAAGGTGCCCTGCGGGCTGTGCCTCTACTTCATCGCCTCGAGCCTGTGGGGCATCGCCGAGCGGCTCTGGATGCCGAAGACGCTCCCGGCCACCGCCGGCGGGCCGCAGGTGGTCGATGCGTCGTTCGCGCCGGCGGGGCGGGCCGCCGCCAACGGGGCGGCGACCGCGGCCCGCGAGCGGCGGCAGTCGCGGAAGCGGAAGTAGTCGTCTGCCGCGTGGTCCGAGCGGGCCTTCGATGTGGTCGATCGCTGAACTGATCGTCGCGCCGGCGACCGTGCCCGGAAGCGGGGCGCGGGCGATCGTGCGGCTGGCGGGCGATGCGCTCGACGGGCTGCTCCCGAGGCTGTTCGCGGCCGCGGCCTGGCCGCGGCCAGGGATGGCGCCGCGGGCGGTGGCGGCCACGCTGGCCCGCGACGGGCTCGCCCGCGACTGGGGCGAGCTCCCGGTCCACGTGCTCGTCTGGCCGGGCCCCGGCGGGCCGATCGGGGGGCCGCTGGCCGAGGTGCAGCTGCCCGCGTCGGTGCCGCTGGTCGACGCGGTGGTCGCGGAGGCCTGCCGGCACGGCGCCCGGCTGGCCCGCGGCGGGGAGTTCACGCTGCGGGGGTTTCTCGCCGGCCGCCTCGACCTCGTGCAGGCCGAGGCGGTGCTCGGCGTGGTCGACGCCCGCACGCCGGAGGATCTCGGCCTCGCGCTCGACCGGCTCGCGGGCGGCATGGGGCGGACCCTGGAGCGGGTTCGCGGCGAGGTGCTGGACCTGCTCGCCGACGTCGAGGCGGGCATCGATTTCGCCGACGAGTCGGCGCCGGATCGCGTGCCGGTGGGGCCGGAGTGGCCGGCGCTCGCGGCCCGGATCGACGCCTGCGGTGCGGCGATCGCCGCGGCGGCCGCGCGGCTCTCGGGCCGCGACGCGGCGGCGGCGGACCTGCCGCGGGTCGTGCTCGCGGGGGCGGCCAACGTGGGCAAGAGCAGCCTGTTCAACGCGCTGGTCGGCCGGGCGGCGGCACTCGTCGCCGACGAGGTGGGCACCACCCGGGATTGGATCGAGGCGCGGCTGACCGGGGCGTCGGGCCGGAGTTGGCTGCTCGTCGACGTGGCCGGCTGCGAAGCGGCCCCCACCGCCGGCGCCGGCCGGGGCGACCCGCTCGGTGCCGAGGCGCAGGCGCGGGCCGCCGCGGAGGTGGTGCGGGCCGACATCGTGGTGGTGTGCCGCGATGCCTGCGCCCCCGCAGCCCCGCCGCTGCCGCCCTACGCCGGCTGCCGCATCGACGTGATCACGCGGAGCGATCGCGCGGCCCCGGTCGAGTTCGGCTCCGGGGCGATCGTCACGAGCGCCGCGACCGGCGCCGGGCTCGCGACGCTCGCGGCTGCGATCGACGCCGCCGTCGCCGCGCTGCCGCCGCCCGCCTCGGCCACGCTCCGCATGCGGGTCGCCGCCGCCACGGCGTCGGCCGCGGTCGCGGAGGCACGCGTGCTCGTCGACTCCGTGGCGGCGGGCCAGGGCGGCGACGAGGCCGTGCTCGCGGGGAGCCTGCGGGCGGCGGCCGACGCGCTCGCCGACGCGACGGGCGCGACCATAGCCACCGATCTCCTCGATCGGATATTCTCGCGGCACTGCATTGGAAAGTGAGCCGCGCATGACCGGATCCCCGGAGGGCAGCCTGGCGAGCCTTCAGGCCGGGGCGGCGGCGCTCGCCGCGCTCGGCCCCGCCGCACGGGGCGACCTCGCCCGCCGCACGGCGCTGGCCGTGGTGGCCGCCGCCGACGCCTGGGTGGAGGCCGCCGTGGCGATCAAGCGGGCGACCGGCGCCACCGCCGGGGCCGTCGCGGCCGAGGAGACGGCGACCGGGCCGCTCGCCACGCTGCGGCTCCTGCTGGTGACGGCGCGGAGCCTCCGCGAGATCGCCGCCACCGGCCTGCCGCGGCCTGCCGCGCCGCCGCGGGTGCTGCATCGCGGCGGCGGCGACGCCTCCTTCATCGGCGTCGAGGTGCTGCCGGAACGCTGGCTCGCGGACCGGGCGATGTTCGGCGGCCACAGCGGCACGGTGCGGTGTGCCAATCCCGGCGACCTCGCCTCCTTCGAGCGGTCGTGGCGGCAGGAGTGCCGCGAGCGACCGCGGCAGGGCGGGGTGGCCGCGGTGCTCGGGGCCGGCAACGTCACCGGCCTGGCCGTGGCCGATGTCGTGTCGCAGGTGTTCGAGCACGGCCGGGCCGCCTTCGTGAAGCTGCATCCGGTGCACGAGCCGCTCCTGCCGGTGTTCCGCGCGGCCCTCGCGCCGCTGGTCGACGCGGGCCTGGTCGCGCTGGTGGCCGGCGGGGCCGACGTCGCGCGGGCGGCGATCGCGTCACCGGCCGTCACCCACGTGCACCTCACCGGCGGTCAGGCCGCCTTCGACGCGATCGCGGCCACGCTCGCCAAGCCGATCACCTGCGAGCTCGGCGGCGTCACGCCCTGGATCGTGGTGCCGGGCCGCTACACGCCCGCCCAGCTCGCCGGTCAGGCCGACGTCGTGGCCGGCTCGATCCTCAACAACACGTCGTTCAACTGCATCGCGACGAAGTGCGTGGTCACCTGCCGCGGCTGGGAGCAGCGGGCGGCCTTTCTGGAGCTGGTGTCGCGGCGGCTCGCGGCCATGCCGCCGCGGCCGGCGTGGTATCCGGGAGCCGCGGCCGCGTGGGAGACGGTCACCGAGTCGCGGCTTCCCGCCGACGGCACGCTGCCGTGGGTGTTTCGGCAGGGGGTCGATCCCGACCGCGAGCCGCGCTTGCTGGAGCGGGAGTGGTTCGTGCCGGTGGCCGCGGAGGTGCCGCTCGACGCCGCCGACATCGAGGGCTTCTGCACGCGGGCGACGGCCCTGTGCCGGCGGCTGCCGGGCTCGCTCGCGGCGAGCGTCACGGTTCCCGAGTCGCTGCCGAAGGCCGACGCGCAGCGGGTCGAGCGGCTCGTGGAGCACCTCGAGTATGGCACGGTGGCGGTCAACACCTGGTCGGCGCTCGGCTACGCCTTCGCGAGCCTGCCGTGGGGCGGGTTCCCGGGGGGCACGATCTCGGCGCCGCGGAGCGGGATCGGCTTCGTGCACGATCCGCTGCTGCTGCCGCTGGTGCACAACAGCATCCTCCGCGCGCCGCTGCTCGTGCGGCCGGCGGCGCCGTGGCTGCCGTGGCATCGCCACGGGGCCGCGGTCACGCGGGGGGCGGTGGACGTCTACGCCGCGATCGCCCGCGGCCGCGCG
>JBIIMU010000161.1:0-6207 GCA_044337845.1 Pirellulales bacterium
ACGATCTCGAGGTCCAGCCCCGTCGCCGGCAGCACCTCGACGAGCCGCGCGTGGGTGGAGTCGATCACCTCCTGCTCGTTGTGGCAGGGGATCACCACGGAGAGCAGGCCCCGCGCGCCACGGGACTGGCGGCGGCCGGGGCCGCCGTCGGAGGCTCGATCGTCGGTCGGCCACGTGCTGGTCATCGGGTCACCTCCGGGGTGGCGGCGGTTCGCGGTGCCGCGGGCGACAGGCGGCCCACGGCGACCACGTCCTCCTGGCGGAAGACGGGCCGCGTGCGGGCGACGACGCCATGGCCTGGGGGCAGGCTCTCGCGGACCGCGTCCATCTGCCGCTCGGGCAGCAGGAGCAGGGCATCGGGCGCCGACCGGAGAAACGCCGCCACGCCCGCGAGGTCGCCGTCGCGAATCTGCGTGGTGTGGCCGCCGGCATAGAACACCACGTTGGGGCTCGGCAGCTGATAGGTGCCGATGCGCGGGCCGTCCGCAGTGGACGACCGCAGGCCGCGGACGAAGTCGGGGAGGGTGTTGGCCGTCGCGATCCGGAGCTGTGCCGGGCCGACCATCAGCGCCGAGTAGACGAGGCCCGTGACGCACAGCGCCGCGACCGCCGCCTGGGGCTTCCGCCTGGCGAGCATCCAGCATGCCGCCGCGCCGACGAGCGGCACCAGGCCCACGACCGCCGCGGGCTCCGCGCCGGGGATGCCATGCCGGGCGGCGAGGACGACGGTCGCCATCGTGGCCGCGCCGCCGAACACGAGAAACGCCACGCCCGTCGCCAGCCAGCGGGGATGGGGCCAGGCCTGCGTCGCCGCCGCGCGGCGGGCGAGTGCGACGGCGATCCCGGCCACGATCAGCGCCGCGGCCGGGTAGGCGGGCAGCACGTAGTTGGGAAGCTTCGTGGCCGCCGCCGAGAAGGCCCCGACCCACACCCCGAGCCAGACCAGCGCCAGGAGCGTGCCCTGCCGCGTGGCGGCGGCGTCGGCGCCCCGCCAGGTCCGCCAGGCCGCCACGACCACGGCGAACGGCACGAAGCACGACCAGGGGAAGAGCCCGACGAGCATGGTGAGCGGATGGAAGAGCACGCCGCCGCCGTGCTTTTCCATCGGCGCGAGGAATCGGCCGACGTTGTGCACGAAGAAGAAGCCCGAGGTCCACGCCCCGTCGGTGCGGAGCGTGACGGCGAGATACCAGGGAGCCGCGGCGGCGACGGCGCCGGCCGTCAGGGCGAAGGGCCGCAGCGCGACGAGCACGTCGCCGATCGCGGGCAGCGCGGCCCGCGCCACGCCGCCGAGCGTCGCCGGGCGGTCGTGCGGGGTCCGCCGCGCCACGGCCAGGCACCAGGCCCAGGGGCCGACCACCGCCAGGGGAGCGACGTAGCCGATCGGGCCCTTGCAGACCACCGCGAGGCCCAGCAGGAGACCGATGCCGAGGGCGCGGCCGAGCCCCAGCCGCACGAGCGGCCCGTTCGCGGCCGCCGGCGTCAGCGCCTCGGCCGCCAGCACGGTGGCCCAGGCGGTGAGCGCGGTGAGGATCGCGTCGGGCGTCGCCGCGTGCGCCTCGATGGCCACCAGCAGGCAGCCCGCGTGCGCCAGCGCCGCGACCACGCCGGTCGACTCGTCGAACCAGCGGCGTCCGGCCCGCAGCAGCGCGAGGCCGGTGAGCAGGGTGGCGATCATCGAGGGCAGCCGGGCGGCGAACTCGTTGGTGCCGAACACCGTCATGCACGCGGCCATGCACCAGTGCATCAGCACCGGCTTGTCGACCGCGAGCGAGTCGTTGAAGCGGGGCACGATCCAGTCGCCGGTCTCGACCATCGCGCGGGCGATCGTGGCGAAGCGGGCCTCGTCCTCGTCCCAGAGCGGGGTGGGCGCGGTGCCCACCGCGAGCGCGGCGAGGGTCGCGAGCACCACGAGCGTCACGGGGCGTTTCCAATCCATGCGGTGAGTCCTCGAGAGGCGGTGGCGATCAGGGGCGGGAGGCCGGCCGCCCGTCGGCGGCGAGGCGCGGCGCGGGGGTCGGCCCGAAGAGCACGACCTCCTGGAGCGTGGGGAACGACGTCGACGAGCGGAGGACGGCGTAGTGGGGCGGCAGGGCCCGGGCGAACGTCTCCTCGAAGCGGGCGTTGACCACGACGTGCCCGCCGGGGTTGTCCGCCACGAACGCGGCCGCCTCCGCGGGGCCCGCGAGGTTCGGCACGCTGCCCGCCGGGGCGATGCGGCCGGCGTAGAACACGGCGCTGGCCGGCACGCCGAACGAGGCGATCGGTACCGGGCCGGCCGTCGCCGCAGGCACGTCGGCGAGGAGCTGCCGGGTGCCGCCGGCGCGTCCCATGCACGTCGGGCCGACCGCCACGAGCAGGGCGACCGTGCCGCAGGCGGTGGCCGCCCAGGCCACGGCGGCCTGCCGCCGCCGGCCGGCCGACTGCGCCATCCAGGCGGCGGCCGCGCCGGCCACCGGCACCAGGCCCACGAGCCCGAGCCACGTGCCCTCGGCGAGGTACGCGCGGACCACCAGCGGCAGGCCCACGGCGAGCGCGGCGCCGGTGATCGCGAGGCTGACCCAGGCGACCCGCATCCAGGTGTCGCGGGACGACGCGGGGCGGCGGATCCAGTCGGCGACGAACGACCCGGCTGCGATGGCGAGCGCCGGATAGGCGGGCCACACGTAGCCCGGCAGCTTGGTCCCCGACAGGCAGAAGGGCACGATCCACGCCGCGGCCCAGCAGGCGGCGAGCCGCAGGCCCATGGTGTCTGACTCGGCGGCGGTGCGCACGCCGCGACAGGCGTGGCCCGCGACCAGGATCCAGGCGATGGACCAGGGGAACGTGCCGATCAAGAGCACCATGGGGTAGTAGACGAACGCCGAGCCGGAGTGCCCCTCCATCGGCGCCGCGAACCGCCCCACGTTGTGGACGAGGAGGAACTGCCGCAGCCATTCGCCGTCGGTGCGGAGCGTGACCAGCGCGTACCACGGCAGCGCGACCGCCAGCGCCGTGCCCGCGATCACCAGGGGCCGGCAGCCCCGCCAGGCGGTGGCCAGCGCCGCCGCCAGCCTCCGGGGCAGCGGGCCGACGCGGCCGGGATCGGCGGCAGCCTGCCACCAGCAGAACCCGCCGCAGGCGACGAGCGGCAGCACCAGGCCCACGGGGCCCTTGGTCAGCATGGCGAGCCCGCACGCCGCACCGACGCCCATGGCCGAGGCGAGCGGGAGCCGGGGGCAGCCGTATCGCCACCCCGCGCCCTTCGGGCCGGGCACGCGGCAGCCGCGAACGAACAGCCACAGGGCCAGCGTGGTGAAGAAGGCCAGCGGGGCGTCGGGCGTGGAGGCCCGGCCGGTGACGCCGGTCCAGAGGCAGGTGGCCATGGCGAGGCCTGCCCACAGACCGGCCTGCGGATGCATGGCCGCCGCCGCGATCGCCGCCGTGAGCAGGCACGTGCCGATCGTGAGCAGCGCCGAGGCGAGACGGGCACCGGTCTCGTTGACGCCGGCGATGCCGAAGCCCGCGAGGTGCAGCCAGTTGACGAGCGCCGGCTTCTCGACCCGCAGCCGGCCATTGAAGGTGGGCACGATCCAGTCGCCCGAGCCGAGCATGGCCACCGAACAGGCCGCGTTGCGCGGCTCATCGTCGTCCCACAGGGGCGGACCGCCGAGGTTCGGCAGCAGCACGAGGGCGGCCGCGACGGCGACGACCAGTCCGGTGGACCGCGCGAACGGCATGGAGAAACCCAGGAGGCTGCGGGGAGCCCGTCGGGCCGGCGACGGGGGCGGGAGAGTAGGCGCCGGTCCGGCGACGGGTCAAGCCGTGCACCGACGGCGGAAATCTCGCTTTTTCAGGCGTTTCGGGCCGGTTGACCGCCCCCGGGGGACGGGTATGTTCAAGCATCGCCGCAGGGCCCGAAAGCATGGCCGAAGCGGGTCCGTACGAGGCCGGAGGCCCGATCGTTGGCAGACGAACAGAACCCCGCGGCAGGCGACGAGACCCCCGCAGACCGCCCCGAGGGTGATGGCCTCCGCGACATCTCCGGCGGCAGGCTGATCGAGCTGCCGATCGAGCAGGAGCTGAAGGACAGCTACCTCACGTACGCCATGAGCGTGATCGTGAGCCGGGCCCTGCCCGACGTCCGCGACGGGCTCAAGCCGTCGCAGCGGCGGATCCTGGTCGCGATGAACGACCTCAACCTCTCGCCCGGCGCCGCCCGGGTGAAGTGCGCGAAGATCTCCGGTGACACCAGCGGCAACTACCACCCGCACGGCGAGAGCGTGATCTATCCCACGCTCGTCCGCATGGCCCAGGAATGGAACATGCGGCACGTGCTCGTCGACAAGCAGGGCAACTTCGGCTCCATCGCCGGCCTGCCCGCGGCCGCCATGCGATACACCGAGGCGCGGCTCTCGCCGATCGCGGCGATGATGCTCGACGACCTCGATCTCGACACCGTCGACTACGTGCCGAGCTACGACGAGCGGAACACCGAGCCGGTGGTGCTGCCGAGCCGATTCCCCAACCTGCTCGTCAACGGCGCCGGCGGTATCGCGGTGGGCATGGCCACGAGCATCCCGCCGCACAACCTCGACGAGATCTGCCGCGCGCTCGTCGCCTTGATCGACAACCCGTCGGTGTCGATGGGCGAGCTCCTGCAGATCGTGCCGGGGCCCGACTTCCCCACCGGCGGCATCGTGATGGGCCGCGAGGCGCTCGTCCGCGGCTACATGACCGGCCGCAGCACGATCACCCTGCGGGCCCGGGCCCACGTCGAGGAGTTCGGCAAGAACCGGCACCGGATCGTCGTCACCGAGATCCCCTACCAGCAGACCCGCGACGCGATCGAGGAGAAGATCGCGGAGCTCGTCAACGACGACCGCATCAAGGGGATCTCCGCGATCCGCAACGAGAGCGACCTCAAGGAGCCGGTGCGGCTGATCCTGGAGCTGAAGCGCGACGCCGATCCCGACGTCGTGCTCAATCAGCTCTACCAGTTCTCGCCGCTGCAGACGTCGTTCTCGCTGATCTTCCTGGCGCTCGTCGACGGCAAGCCGCGGATCCTGTCGTTCAAGAACATGCTGGAGGAGTTCCTCCGGCACCGCACGGCCGTCATCCGCCGCCGCACGCAGCACCTGCTCGCCAAGGCCCGCAGCCGCAAGCACACCCTCGAGGGCCTGCTCGTCGCGCTGGCCAACATCGACGAGGTGATCCGGATCATCCGCTCGTCGAAGTCGCAGGCGGAGGCCAAGGAGCGGCTCTGCCAGCTGCAGGCGCCGGCGGCGCTGTTGGAGCGGGCCCTCGGCGCCGAGGGCTTCGCCGTGCTGCAGGATGAGCGGGGCGTGGCCGAGACCTACGGCCTCTCGCCCGTGCAGGCCGACGCCATCCTCCGGCTCACGCTCGGCCAGCTCGTGAACCTCGAGCAGGAGAAGCTCGGCGGCGAGCACCGCGAGCTCCTGGAGAAGATCGGCGAGTTCCGCCGGATCCTCGGCAGCGAGGCCAACATCAAGGCCCTCATCCGGGCGGAGCTGCTCGAGCTCGAGGCCAAGCACGGCGACGAGCGGCGGACGGAGATCAGCGGCGAGGCGGGCGACATCCGCGACATGGCCGAGCTGATCACCGAGGCCACGATGGTGGTCACGATCACCCGCTCGGGCTACGTGAAGCGGACCGCCGCCGACGTCTACCGGGCCCAGCGCCGCGGTGGCAAGGGCCTCAAGGGGGCGAGCGTCGACGAGGAGGATCCGATCGAGCACCTCTTCGTGGCGAGCACCCACGACTGGCTGCTCGTGTTCACGACGCTGGGCAAGGTCTTCTCCATGCGGGTGTTCGAGCTGCCGGAGCTGGCCCGCGACTCGAAGGGGCGGGCGCTCGTCAACCTGCTCGAGTTCGAGTCGGGCGAGAAGGTGGCCGACTGCCGGGCCGTCGGCGGCTTCGAGGATCCGAACCAGTTCCTGATGCTCGCCACCCGCTCCGGCGTGGTGAAGAAGACGGCCCTCGAGCAGTACCGCCGCCGCCGCACCAAGGGCCTGATCGCGGTCAAGCTCCGCGAGGGCGACGAGCTCGTCGACGCCGTGATCACCAAGCCGGGCGACGAGCTCGTGCTGGCCACCGCGAAGGGCATGGCGATCCGGTTCCCCGAGTCGGACGCCCGGCCGATGGGCCGCGACACCAGCGGCGTCCGCGGCATCAAGCTGGGGTCGGGCGACCGGCTCGTCGGCATGG
>JBIIMU010000229.1:0-4959 GCA_044337845.1 Pirellulales bacterium
CATCGCTCACGCGATTGCGGCTTCCTCGAGCTCGAACTCAGCGAGGGGCTGCCGGTGCCCCGGGAGCCGGCGTATGACGCCAAGCGCAGCCACGAAGGCGAAGCGCAGGCGGCATTCGAGTGAGCGGCGGGCAGGATGCCCGACGCGAACGTCCGGCGACGGGGCACCGGCAGCACCGAGCCCTGCAGCAGGCCGACCGCAGTCCGCATCGCTCACGCGAGGACCAGGTGGCGCTCAGGCCTCCTCGCGGAGCAGCGGCGGCGGCTCGTCGAGCTCCTCGAGTTCCGGCGGCAGCTGCAGCTGCCGCATCGTCTCATCGGTCTTCCGCATGCCCTCGGCCACCTCGTCCACCCGTTGGGCGATGTCGGTGACGTCCCGCTTGGCCACCGAGCCCTCGGCCAGGGCGGCGATCTTGGCCTCGAGCCGCTCGATCTCCGCGGCCACGAGATCGAGCTTCCGCCTCGCTTCCTCGATGTTGCCCAGTCGCTCCCGACTCGTCTGCAGATGGTCCTCGAGGGTCGCCCGCATCTGCGCCGAGCCGGGGTCGTCTTTGGCGAGCCGCGCCAGCCGGCGCTCGAGGTCGGCGATCCGCGCGCGGATCGCACCGTCGTCGGTGCGGTCCAGGAAGTCGGAGAGCGTGGAGGCGCCCCAGATCATCCGCAGGTAGCCCCACAACAGCCTGTCGAGCGACTCCACCGCGGTCTTGTCGGGGCCGCTCCCGTCGGGACCCCGCATGCTGCTGCCGAGTTCCACGAGCTTCAGGCAGTGGTCGCGGAGCTGGTCGAACCGCTTGAGGAGCGCCGGGGGCAGATTCTGGCGGATCCGCTCGTAGGCCTCGCGGGCGCCGGCCGCGTCGGCGGCCCGCCGGGCCTTCGCATCCTGGGCCTCCACGGCGCTGCGGAACCGGTCGTTGCCGAGCATGCTGGCGAGGTAGTAGACCTCGCCGGCGATCACGAGCGGGAGGATCACGCCGGGGAACCCGCTGATGAAGGCCGCCGCCACGCCACCGCCCAAGAGGAGCAGGTTCCACTTCGTGGTGAAGGCGGTCTTGAGGTAGGCAGCGATGCGGCTCATCACGGGCGGCTGGCTCCGTGGGGCCGCAGGGCGGCAGCCTCGACCTGCTCGATCCGGGCGTGCAGGGCGTTGACCTGCTCGTGAAACCAGGGCTCCGTCTGGGTCTCGCGGGCCGGCCCCACGGCCGCCGGCATCCGCACCTCCTCGGCGATCCGGCCCGGCGTCGTGGCCATCACGAACACGCGATCCCCGAGATACACCGCCTCCTCGACCGAATGCGTGACGAACAGCACCGTCGCCTGCACCTCCCGCCAGAGCTTGACGAGCAGGTCCTGCATGTCGAGCCGCGTCGCCGGATCGAGCGCCCCGAACGGCTCGTCCATGAGGATCACCCGGGGGCGGAGGATGAGCGTGCGGGCGATCGCCACCCGCTGCCGCATGCCGCCCGAGAGCTCGTGGGGAAACTTGGCGGCGTCGCGCTTCGGATCGAGCCCGACCTTGGCGATCCACTCGAGCCCCTCGGCCTCCCGCTCGCGCCGCGGCACGCCCCGGCATTCCAGGCCGAACACCACGTTGTCGAGCACCGTGCGGTTGTCGAAGCTCGTGTAGTCCTGGAACACCATGCCCCGGTCGGCGCCCGGGCCGACGATCTCCCGGCCGAGCACGGTGACGGTGCCGCTGGTCGGCGGATGCTGGGGCTCGAGACCGGCCACCAGCCTGAGCACCGTGCTCTTGCCGCAGCCGCTCGGCCCGAGGAACGACGAGATCTCCCCGTGGTCCGCCACGTCCGGGATCGTGAAGGTCACGTCCGAGATCGCCACGTATTCCCGCGACGTGCCCCGGCCGTAGATCTTGGTGACGTTGCGAAACTCCACGGCCGCCGGCCGGTCAGCCGGAGGCACGGCCGTCGCAGGAGTCGTGGCTGGCTCGCTCATGCGCCGGCCTCCGCCCGTGCGGCCGCCCCGTGGAGCAGCCTGCGGAGCAGCTTCGGGATCGCGCCGCGGCCGCCGTAGCGGTGCGGGAAGAGATCGCACTGCAGCCACCAGAGCAGCCGGTCGATCGCGTAGGCCACCAGGGGGATCACCACCAGCACGATCAGGATCGGCTCCCGCTCACCCCGCCGCTGCGACACGTTGATCAGGTCGCCGAGGCCCCCGGTGTCGCCCCCGAGCTTCACCACCTCGGCGAGCATGACGTAGCCGAAGGCGATGCCGAACAGCAGCCGCAGCGAGTTGAAGATCGCCGGCGCGGCCAGGGGCACCAGCACCTTGAGGATGATCTGCAGCCGCGAGGCTCCGAGCGTGAGCGCCGTGTCGACGTACCGCTGGGGCACCTCGAGCACCGCCGCCGTGGTGTCGCTCACCACGAAGGCCACGCTCGCGATGAACAGGAACATCATCTTCTGGAACTCGCCGATCCCGAAGAAGAAGAAGGTCAGCGGAATCAGCGCCGCCACCGGGATGTTGCGGCCGAAGATCGTCAGCGGCGCGACGAAGGCCCGGACGGCGGGAAAGCAGGCGGCCAGCACCCCGAGCGGCACTCCCACGAGCGCCGACAGCCCGAATCCGAGGCAGACGCGTCGCAGCGTCACCAGCGTGTTGGCGAGCAGCCGCCGCTCGCCGAACACGGCCGGCACCTTGGCGGCCGTTTCGCCGGGGCTCGGCAGCATCGCCGGGCTGATGAACCGGGTCTCCGCCTCACCGGCCGTGGCCACGAACCAGAGGGCCAGGATGCAGGCCACGCACGTCACGCCCCAGAGCAGCCCCGTGGTCGCGGGCGCCTCGCCTCGCAACGGCTTCGCCGGCGCCGCCGGCGGGGCCGCGGGTGCCGGTGCCGTGCTCATTCTTGCTCGGCCGCGTAGACCTTGATCTCCACGCGACGATTCAGCGCGTGGTTGTCCGGGTGGTCGTCGTCGGCGGGCCGATCCCAGCCGAGGCCATCGACGGCAAACCGGTTGTCGTCGAACTTGAACTTCTCGACGAGGGCATCCTTCACGGCCCGGGCCCGCTCGAGCGACAGCTCCCGCACCATCGCGGCCGGCACGGCGCCCCGCATCGAGGAGTCGGTGTGCCCCTCGACCACGATCCGGGCGTTGCCGAACTGCTTGGCCAGCGCCCCGGCCTCGTCGATCACGAGGTCGACCCGGGCGTCGTAGGGCTCTTCCACGTCCTTGCCGTCGATCCGCCGGATCACCTTCTTCCGCAGCTCGGCGCTGTTGGGAAAGAAGTGCACCACGATCGTGTTGGTGAGGATCTCCTCGTTCTCGGCGCGGATCTGCTGCACCGTCTTCGGCGGCAGGCTGGTGGCGTACTCATCCTTCGTCTCCGCGTACTTCCGCTCCGTGCCGAGCTTCTGGATCACCGAGAAGTCCATCACCTGATCGAACGGCACCGGGTTGTTGGAGATCGCCCCGATGCGGCGGTAGAGCATGTAGGCCTGCTTCCAGATCCGCTCGAAGTTGGCCGGGTTGTTGCGGTTGAGGAAGAACTGGTAGTTCTCGGCCCAGTTGGTGCTGTGGGCGTCGCCGAGCATGGAGAGGGCGTCGGCGGCCGGGATCGTGTAGCCGTCGGCCATCAGCTGGGCCACCTCCTGCTTGGCGGTCTCCGACTTGAGTTCGTCCATGGCGTCGAAGATGCCGCGCACGAGCGCCTCGACCTTGTCCGGGTGGTCCTTGGCGAAGTCGGCCCGGGCGAACCAGACGTCGGCGATCAGGCGATTCGCCGTCTGCGTGGTGACCAGCATCCGGTTGCCCTTCGCGTCGGCGAGGTTGTAGATGTCGGGCGCCCACGAGACGCAGCCGGCGAGGCTCTTGTCGCGGTTGAACGCGGCCGCCGCCTCGAAGGCCGTGTTCGTGAACACCATCTCCACGTCCTGGGGCTGGAGGCCGCCGGCCACGAGCATGTTGAGGGCGAAGAACTGGCTCGGCGAGTTCTGGGCCAGCACCAGCTTCTTGCCGGCGAGATCCTTGACGGTCTTGATCGTGTCACGGACCACGATGCCGTCGCCGCCGTTCGAGAAGTCGACCTGCTGGTAGACGCGGGGCATGATCCGCGAGTCCTTGGCGAAGCTGTCGACGAACAGCGGCAGCATGTCGAGCGTCCCCCAGCCGATGTGCACCTCGCCGGCGGCGTAGGCGTCGCGCATCTGCACCGGATCGTCGATCAGCACCAGTTCGACCTTGAAGGGCTTGCCGCCGGGCGCCTGCCAGAGCTTGCCCGGCTTGAAGCCGTTGTTCGCCCGGATGATCGGAGCCCAGCCCGCCCAGACGTTGAGGGCGAAGCGGACCGTGTCGTCCTCGAGCGGCTTGTAGGCGCTCACGCCCTTCACGGGCGGGAGCTTCTCGGCCGGCTTGAAGGTGTATTCCTTGACGGTCGTGGGCACGGACACGTCCGGTGCCTCGGTCATGCCTTCGACCCCGCCGCCGCTGCCGTCGCCCGCGACCCCGCCACCTTCTGCCCCGCCCCCGGCCGCCATCGGCCGCTGGCCGCCCGCCCCGGGCCGGCCGAATCCGAACGGCTCGAGCATGCCGGCCCGCCAGGCGGCGAGGGCGACGAGGCCGAGGATCACGGCCCACACGGCGAGCCAGAAGGGGGCCTTGGGCTGACTGGACATGACGGGTCTCGCGGGGTGGTGCTGGAGGGGACTGGGCGGCGGTGGATCAGCCGCGGAACTTGGTCTTCGGCCGGGAGTGGCCGGCCATGTGGAGGGCATGCATGAGGTCGTAGGCGGTCACCTCGCAGAGCAGCCGGGTGACCTTCTCGTGGGCCTCGGGCGAGAGGAGGGGCTCGACCTCCTTCATCAGCGACACGACCCGCTTCTCCTGCTCCTCGAGCTCACGGACCTCGACCAGCGAGTCGGAGATGGCGGCGAGAAACGAGTCGAGCTTGCGGGCGTATTCCGCGATCAGCGGCGTGTCGGTCGAATCGTCGAACCAGGCGGTCTTAG
>JBIIMU010000163.1:0-6097 GCA_044337845.1 Pirellulales bacterium
CTAACGCGGGCCGAACGCTCGCGCGCCGCCCCCGGTCCGGCCGGTCCGCATCGCTCACGCGATGGCGGCTTCCTGGGACCGATCTCGCGCGATCGCGGCTGCCTGACGCCTCGCGGCGTCAGCCGTCCGACTCAGTTCACCACGTTGCGGGGCGAGCCGGCGGCGAAGGCGGCGACGTTGGCCGCGGCCACGTCGATCAGCCGCCGCCGGGCGTCGCGGGTGGCCCACGCCACGTGCGGCGTGATCACGCAGTTTCGTGCGGTGAGCAGCGGGTTGGTCGGCGGCGGCGGCTCCACCGAGAGCACGTCCACCGCCGCTCCGGCGATCCGGCCGGCGTTCAGGGCGTCGGCGAGCGCGGCCTCGTCCACGAGCGGGCCCCGCGCGGTGTTCACGAGAAACGCCGCCGGCTTCATGAGGGCGAGCCGCCGGGCATCGACGAGGTGCCTCGTCTCCGGGCTGAGCGGGCAGTGGAGGCTGACGACGTCGCTCTCGCGGAAGAGCGTGTCGAGATCGACGCTCCCCGGATCGCCCGCCGACCGCTTGCGATGATGCATCACCCGCATGCCCATGGCACGGCCCACGTCGGCCACCCCCCGGCCGATCCGGCCGTAGCCCACGATGCCGAGCGTGCGGCCGGCGAGCTCCACGAGGTCGCCGTCCCAGTAGCAGAAGTCGGGACAGGCCGCCCAGCGGCCCTCGTGCACCGTGCGGTCGTGATGACCGACCCGGTTGGTGAGCTCGAGGATCAGCGCCCAGGTCGCCTGGATCACGTTCGGCGTGCTGTAGTCGGGGACGTTCGTCACCGGGATGCCCCGCTCGCGGGCCGCGGCACCGTCCACGATGTTGTGCCCCGTGGCGAGCACGCCGACGTACTTCAGGCCGGGGAGCGCCGCGATCTGCTCGCGGCCCAGGATCGCCTTGTTGGTGAGCACGACGTCGGCCCCGGCCGCCCGGGCGGCGACCGCGCCGGGCGGCGTGCGATCGAACACAGTGAGCGAGCCGAGCCGTTCGAGCGGCTCCCAGGAGAGGTCGCCGGGGTTCGTCGTCAGGCCGTCGAGGATCACGATTCGCATGGCATCCACCTTTCCGTCACTCATCGGTCCGCCGCCACCGGTCGATCGCCACGGCGGCCACGATGATCACGCCGGTCACGATCTCCTGCACCCAGTTGGGCAGCTCGAGCTTGGTGCAGCCATTGGCCACGGCCGTCATGATCAGCGCCCCGATCAGCGTGCCCGCCACGGAGCCCCGGCCGCCGGCCAGGCTCGCCCCGCCGATCACCACCGCCGCGATCACGTCGAGCTCCATGCCGAGCGCCGTCGTGGGGTCGCCCACCGTGAGGTAGGCATACTGCAGCACGCCCGCGACGGCGGCGAGGGCCGAGGCCAGCGCGTAGACCGCCAGCTTCACGCGGTCGACCGCCACGCCGCAGAGCCGCGCCGTGGGCTCGCTCGACCCGACGGCCAGGATGTGGCGGCCGAGCACCGTGGTCCGGAGGATCACCGCCACCGCGATCGCGAGCGCGGCCATGAGCCACACGCCGGAGGGCACGAGCAGCCAGCGGCGGTCGGGGGGCAGCGCCGTGAGCAGGTCGTTGAGCCACGTCGTGGGCGCCACCACCATCGTCTCCCCGGCGAGTCCCTTGGCGAGGCCGCGGAGCCCGCCCCACATCCCGAGCGTGACGATGAAGGGGGGCAGCCGCAGCCCCGTGACGAGCCCGCCGATCAGGCAGCCGACCCCGGCGCCGCACGCGACCGTCGCCAGGGCCGCCGCCGCGGGCGACCAGCCCCGGGCGAGCAGCGTGGCGAGGGTGACCGTGGCCAGCGCGACCTGGGCGCCCACCGAGAGGTCGATGCCGCCCGAGGCGATCACCAGCGTCATGCCGAGCGCCGCCGTGGCCACCACGGCCGTCTGCAGCATGATCTCCGCGTTCCCCGGGGTGGCGAACTGCGCGGGCCGCAGCACGGCGAAGAGCACGAGCACGGCCGCGAGGCCCGCGAGGGGCCCGAGGGTTCGAAGCCAGCGCGTCATCCGGATCCGATCGCCTCCTGCATGACCGAGCGGTCGTCGATCTCATCGACCGGCCGGGCCGGACCGAGCACGCCCCGCCGCATCACCGCCACGCGGTCGCACACGCCGAGCAGCTCGGGGAGGTGGCTGCTCACGAGCAGGATCGCCCGGCCCCGGGTCGCCAGTTCGTCGATGACTTCGTAGATCCGGGCCTTGGCACCCACGTCGATCCCCCGGGTCGGCTCGTCGAGCACGAGCACGTCGACGTCGTGGTGCAACAGCCGTGCCAGGGCCACCTTCTGCTGGTTGCCCCCCGAGAGCGCGGCCACGGGCTGGGCCACGTCGCGGCAGCGGATCCGGAGCGGTTCGAGCCACCGCCGGGCCGCATCGGCCTGCCTCCCGGCCCCCACGAAGCCCGGCGGCCCCAGACCGCCGAGCCGCGAGAGCGTGAGGTTGTCGGCCACCGAGAGGTCGAGGGCCAGTCCCTCGGCCTTGCGATCCTCGCTCACCATGCCCACCCCCTGCGACCAGCGGCGGGCGGGCGACGCCGGGCCCACGTGGGCGGCGACGCGGACCGTGCCCGAGCGGACGGGTTCGAGCCCGAAGATCGCCCGCACCAGTTCCGTCCGCCCCGCCCCGACGAGCCCCGCGATCCCGAGCACCTCGCCGCGACGGAGCGCCAGCGACGCCGCCCGCGGCAGCCGGCGGCCGGCGAGGCCGTCCACCTCGAGCACCACCGGCCCGGACGTGCGGGATGACCGCGGGTAGAGCTCGGTGACGGCCCGCCCCACCATCCACCGCACGATCGTGGCGTCGTCGAGGGCCGCCAGCGCGCCGCCGCCCGCGGTGGCGCCGTCGCGGAGCACCGTCACGCGGTCGGCGAACGACCGCACCTCCTCGAGCACGTGCGAGATGAAGAGAATCGCGTGCCCGCGATCGCGGAGCCGCTTCACGAGCGCTTCGAGGTGGCGGACGTCCGCCGCGGTGAGGCTGCTGGTGGGCTCGTCGAGCACGAGCACGCGGCAGTCCACCGCCACCGCCCGGGCGATCTCCACCACCTGGCGGTCGGCGATCGGGAGCGTGCTCACGACGGCCGCGGGATCGATGTCGGGGCGGCCGAGATCGGCGAGCGCCGCGCGGGCCGCGGCCCGCAGCGCCCGCCGGTCGAGCAGGCCCCACCGGGCCGGCTCCGTGCCGAGGAGCACGTTTTCGGCGACCGTGAGGTGCGGGGCGAGGGCGAGCTCCTGGTGGATCATCGCCACGCCGGCGGCCCGCGCGTCGCGGGGCGACTGCGGCGCGTAGGCCACGCCGTCGAGCAGCATGGTGCCGGCGTCGGGCCGCACCACGCCGGCGAGCACCTTCATCAGCGTGCTCTTGCCGGCGCCGTTCTCCCCCACCACCGCGAGCACCTCGCCGGGGCCCACCCGGAGATCGACCCCCGCGAGCGCGGCGGTGGCGCCGAACGACTTGCGCACGCCCCGCATCTCGAGGCGGTCCGGCGATGGAGCGGAGGCGGTCAGGGCAGCGGAGGCGCTCAAGGCAGCGGAGGCGCTCAAGGCAGCGGAGGCGTTCAGGGGAGTTGCAGGATCTTCTGGATGGCGGGGCTGTCGACGTTGTCGCGGGTCACGACCGCCGCCCCGGTGTCGATCACGGGCTCGACGGGCTCGCCCCGCAGGTGCCGCACCGCGGCGGTCACGGCCTGGCGGCCCATCGTGCGGGGATCCTGGGCCACGAGGGCGTCGATCTCGCCGTTCCGCAGGGCCTCGATCAGGGCCGGCGAGGTGTCGAAGCCGACGAACTTCACCTTCCCGGCGAGGTTGTGCTGCCGCAGCGCCAGCAGCATGCCGAACGTGGACGACTCGTTCGGGCAGAAGATGCCGTCGGTGGCCTTCAGGGTGTCGAGCATGTTGAGGGCGGCCGTCTTGGCCTCGCCGGCCGTGGCGCCCGCGTAGCGGTTGGCGGAGATCACGGTGATGCCGGGCCGGGCGGCGATCGCCGCCGCGAAGCCCGCCTCGCGGTCGTCGGTGCTCGCCGAGCCCACCTGGTAGCGGAGCAGCACCACCTTGCCCGTGCCGTCGAGTGCGTCGCCGAGCCGGCCGCCGCCGAGCTCGCCGCCGCGGCGGTTGTCGGTGGCCACGAGGCTCACGAAATCCTTCCCGGCTTCCCCCTGGAGCGCGGAGTCGAAGATCACGACCGGGATCTTCCGCTGGCCCGCCATCGCCACGGGCCGGCGCAGGGCGGCGGCGTCGAGCGGCGCCAGGGCGATCGCACTCACGCCCTCGGTGACGAACTGCTCCACGATCGCGATCTGCTGGCCCCGGTCGTTCTCCTTGAGCGGCCCCTTCCAGACGAGGTCCACGTCGAGCTCGGCAGCCGCCTCGCGGGCCCCCGCCTCGACCGTCTTCCAGAACACGTGGGTGGTGCCCTTGGGAATCATCGCGATCCGGGGCCGGGCGGCGGCGGCCGGCACCGCGGCGACGGCGACGAGCAGGATGGCGAAGAGGCGGAGCATCGGCATTCCCCGGACGGTGGAGCCCTGACGGCGACGAGGATACGCCGCCTTACGACCCACGGGCAATCCGCGGCCACCCGCGCCGCGATCAGCGACGGCGACGAACCGCGGCCCAGACCGCGAAGGCCACGCAGCCCACCGCCGCGACCCCCGCCGGCTCGGGAACGGCCGCCACGACGCCCAGCGACATCGCCGGACGATACGGCCCAGTGTCGTAGAGATTCGTCGAGATGAAGGCCGCCGTGTCGAGGATGTCGGCGAGGCCGTCGTAGTCGAAGTCGCCGTCGAGCCAGGTGGCCGGCACCGGCTGGTCGTAGCCCGCGAAGGAGAGCACGTTCGACGTGTCGAGCAGATCGACCACGCCGTCCAGGTTCGTGTCGCCCGGGGCCGCGTATTGGAAGAGCGTCGAGCCGCCGACGTCGAGCCAGCCGACCGCCCGCGGCTCGGAGGCCGCGACCTGCGCCGCCACGAGGCTCGACGTCACGCCGCTCGTGCCGTTCCAGCCGCCGCCGTTCATGGCCGCCTGCAGCAGGGATCGCACGGCGGCATCGGTCAGGCCCGCCACCACCGTCACGCTCCCCGCGCCCACGTCGACGAGCCCGCCGGCCCCGATGGCAAGCGCGCCGATCGAGACCTCGTGATCGCCCGACACCGAGAGCCGGCCCCCGGTCATCGACGCGACCGACGATCCGGCGCCGCCGAGGGTGAGCGAACCGGAGGCGAACGTGCCCACGCTGGCCACGCCCGTGACCGTCGTGACGCCTCCGGCGATCGTGCCGCTGACGAGGCTCCCCGCCGACACGCTGCCGCCGCCGATCGGCGCCGTGAGCCGGCCCGCCACCGCCACCGATCCCGACACCACGCCGCCGGTGATGGTGGCGCCCGCGGCGAACCGCGTGGAGCCCGCGCCGGTGAGCGCCGCCAGCGTGACCGTGCCGCTGGTGGCGGTGAAGTGGACGGCCGCGACGGCCGGATTGGCGTTGGTGACCGACCCCAGCACGAGGCCGGCGCCGCTCAGGGTGGCGGTGCCGCTCGGCCCCACCCGCAGCAACGCCGCCGCGTTGGCATCGACCGCCGCGAGCGATCCGGCATCGACGGCGATCAGCGACGTGCCGGCAAGCGCCCCGGCCGCGGCGGTGAGCACTCCCTCGTGCACCCACGTGCCCCCCGAGTAGGTGTTGGGGCCCGACAGGTCAGCCCGTCGGCCGGTGAGCGCGATGCCGCCGGAGCCCGAGATCGCGGCCGTCAGGCTCGCTGTGCCGCTGCCGTCGATCTCCAGCAGGTGGCCGGCCGTGCCGGTGTCGATCGCGGCGACCGACACGCCTCCCGGGCCCACGTTCCAGTATTGGCTGGCGCCGAGCGCGATGGCGGCCGTGACCACCTGCCGCGAGGTGTCGTAGTTGGTGAGGCCACCGCGGCCGATCGTGAGCGTGCTCGTTCCCGACAATGTGAACCCGAGCGTGCCGCTCCCGGTGGACTTGAAATACAGCCCGCGGAGATTCGCCGCCGTGTCGACCGCCACCGCCCGGCCGTTGCCGGCCGACGTGCCGCTGAAGAGGACGTATTTGTCGGACG
>JBIIMU010000162.1:0-6097 GCA_044337845.1 Pirellulales bacterium
GCCATCGACGACGCAGGTCGGCCGGCGGTGAACTGCGGGTCGAGCGGCGACGAGCCGCGGTCGTCGAACACCGTCCACACGGGGGTCCGCTGCCGCAGCTTGGCGAGGTACTCGTCGCTCGCCTGCTGCCGCCGTTCGGCGATCAGCGTCTCGCGGATCTCGACCTGGGCTTCGGTGAAGGGCGTGCGGCCGGCTTCCTTCCGCTCGGTGACGCGAACGATGTGCAGCTGCTCGCCATCCTCGATGATCGTGCTGAGCTGGCCGACGGGCAGCGCGAAGATCGCCTCGTCGAGCCGGGCCGACGACAGGCTTCCCTTGCCGGTCCAGTCGAAGCCGCCGCCGTCGGCCGCCGTCGGCCCCTCCGACCGCTCCCGCGCGACGTCGGCGAGGGGCCGGCCCGCGAGCACCTCGTTGCCCATCGCGGCCAGCATCTCCCATGCCTCCCGCCGCGACCGCTTCAGCCCGGTCTTCACGGAGATCGCCTCGAAGCGGGCCTTGGCCGGATAGTCGTAGTCGGAGAGGTGGTTCTGATACCACGCGATCAGTTCGGCGTGGGGGATCTCCTCGTCGGCCTTGACGTTCTTGCGCAGCCACTCCTGGGCGAGGCCCCGCTCGAAGAACATCTTCCGCATCCGGTCGAGCGACATGCCGCTGGCCCGCAGCGACTTCTCGTACTCCAGGGAGTTGGCGACGTTGGCATCCTTCATCAGCCGTGGCAGCTGCTGCTCGTCGAACGCGCGATCGACGTTGACGCGGATCTCCGGGAGCTTGTCCTCCGGAATCTCGCGGCAGGCGTCGACGTAGACCAGCAGCGTCTCGACGTGCTGCGGGAGCACCTGCTGGCAGATCTGCAGCCGCAGCTGGCGGACCTGCTCCGGCGGCATGCCGGGCGTGACCTTCTCGAGCCACTCGATCGCCTTGGGCGTGAGGAGGTCGGCCTCCAGGACCACTTCCGGACCCACGCGGGCGACCACCAGCGCCGTCTCCAGCGACTGGTAGACCGGCTCGCGGCCGGTCGGGGCGGGAGCCTCGAAGGCGGCCGGCGCGACGCCGCCGGCGGCCGAGCCCGAGCCGACCGCCCGGGCGACCTCCGAGGCGATCATCGCGCCGACGGGCTCGAGCGGAGCCCCGGGATTGGCGCGGATGCTCGAGAGCACGTGATTGTCGAGCGTGCCGGCCGCGGCCGTGGGCCAGTCGCGGGGCCGGCTGGTGGCCGCCGGGATCGTGGGGCCCTGGGCCGGAGGCACCGCCCCGCGCGGCGTCGCGTCTTGGCCGAACGCGAGCGGGGCGAGGCAGGCCAGCGCGACGGCGACCCGGACCGCGGGCGGCGGGATCAGGCGGCGCGGGAAGGGTCGAGGGAACGGTCGCATCGCGGCCCACCGGCGGAGAGGGGGCGGGACTATAGGACCGCCCGCGCCGCAGCCGCAAGGTCACCGCCGGCCGCGAAACCCGACGGCCGGCCGGGAAATCAGGGCGACTGGGCCGTTCGGGGCCCGCGGTCGCGGGCGGGGAGCGGTGCCGTCGGATCGCCCGCTTCCCGGTGGGCGGCGACGAGCAGGTCGGCCCGCTCGATCGGGCAGCCCGCCGCCTGCCGTGAGAGCAGGGCCACGAACTCGAAGATCGACGTGCCCCAGAACCCCTGCTCGCGAAGCCCCAGCGCCCCGATGGCCGCCAGGTCGCTGGCGATCAGCCGGAAGCTCGACGGGGTGAACACCCAGGCGTGGCAGTCGTCGTAGTCGCCGTCGCGGGCGTAGTGGGCGAACCCAGCCGCGGCGTCGACCACGCCGTTGGAGAGGGTGAAGCCGGCCGCGTCGCCCCCCGCGGTCGACTGCCGGCCGCCGAAGGTGCAGAAGTTCGCGATGAAATCGAAGGCCGCGCCGGGAGCGTGCCGCGTCCGCCGCTCGTGATGCGCCTGGAGCACGCCGCCGGTCGTCGAGGCGGGTCGAAAGAAGTCGAACGTGCGCCGCCGGTCGGGCACCACGAGCAGGAGCCGGCCGGTGGGAGTCAGGGCCCGCTCGCACTCGCGGAGGAAGCCGAGCATGTCGGGCGTGTGCTCGATCACGTGCGACGCCACCACGATGTCGAACCGGCCGGGGCCCACCAGGTCGGCGAGCGGCTCACCCCGCCAGACGTGGTCGACCTCCTCGATCATCGCGGCATCGACCTCGGGCTGGCCCGCGTACTTCGCCCGCAGTTCCGCCGCGTCGCAGTGATCGACCGTCTCCACGCGGTGGCCCGCCCGCTTCGACAGGATCGGGTTGTAGGAGGGGCCGATCTCGAGGCACAGCCCCGCGCCGGCGATCAGCCCGCGGAGGGCCTGTTCGCGGCCGGCTGAATAGTCGAGGTTCTTCATGGGCGAGAGCCTACCCGCCGGACCGGCGGCGTGAGGAGGGTGCGGATCGCGGCGAGCAGCCGGTCGGGATCGCCCGCGGTCGAATCGTGGACCGGCATCACCACCGTCTTCTGGTCGACGACCCGCACGGTGCCACCGCGGGCGGCCGCCTTCTGCCGCAGCCGCTCCATCGCCGCGCGGTCGTGGTGGCCGATGACCACCATCCCCGGGTGCCGCGTGATCGAGTCGATGCCGAGGCCGACGGCCAGGGCCTTGAGCCGCGCGAACTCGAGCAGCCGCCGCGCCTCGTCGGGCAGCGGCCCGAAGCGATCCGCCAGTTCCGTCGCCAGCTCGTCGACCTGCGACTCCACGGTCACCCGCGAGAGCCGGCGGTAGACGTCGATCTTGGCGCGGAGGTCGGGGATGTAGTCGCGGGGCAGCCAGGCCGCGCCCGGCAGGTCGACGTTCACCGCCGGCGGCTCGGCCGGAGGCAGGGCCTTCATGCCGCGGACCGCCTGCTCGAGCAGCCGGCAGTAGAGCTCGTAGCCCACCGTGGCGATGTGGCCGCTCTGCTGCGTGCCCAGGAGGTTGCCCGCCCCGCGAATCTCGAGATCCCGCATCGCCAGCGAGAAGCCGGCCCCCATGCTGGAAAACTCCTGGATCGCCCGCAGCCGCTTGGCGGCGGTGCTCGTGAGGCGGGCGGCCTCGTCGACGAGGAGATAGCACCACGCGCGGTGGTGCGACCGGCCCACGCGGCCCCGCAGCTGGTGCAGGTCGGCGAGGCCGTAGGTGTCGGCCTCGTCGATGAAGATCGTGTTGGCGTTGGGGATGTCGAGGCCGCTCTCGATGATCGTGGTGGCCAGGAGGATGTCGGCCCGGCCGGCCACGAAGGCGAGCATCTGCTCCTCGAGCTCGGTCTCGGAGAGCCGGCCGTGGACGATCGCGATCGTGGCCTCGGGCACGATCTGCTGGATGCGGTGCGACACCTTGTGGATGTCGTGGATGCGGTTGTGGACGAAGAACACCTGGCCGCCGCGCGACAGCTCCCGCTCGATCGCGCCGCGCACCAGCGCCGTGTCCCAGCGGGCCACCTTCGTCTCCACGGCCATGCGGTTGGTCGGGGGGGTCGTGAGGTTCGAGATGTCGCGGATGCCCAGCATCGACATGTGGAGCGTCCGCGGGATCGGGGTGGCGGTCATCGTGAGCACGTCCACGCTCGCCCGCAGCGCCTTGAGCCGCTCCTTCACGTCCACGCCGAACCGCTGTTCCTCGTCCACGATCACGAGGCCGAGATTCGCGAAGTGGATGTCGGCACCGGCGAGCCGGTGGGTGCCGATCACGACGTCGACCTTCTTCGTGGCCAGGCCCTCGAGCGTCTCCCGCTCCTCCGCCAGGGGCGTGAGCCGCGACAGGCAGCGGATCGTGAAGGGAAACTCCGCGAACCGGGCGGTGAACGTGCGGCGGTGCTGTTCGGCGAGCACGGTGGTGGGCACGAGCACCGCCACCTGCGCCCCCGACTCCGCCGCCTTGAAGGCGGCCCGCATCGCCAGTTCCGTCTTGCCGAAGCCGACGTCGCCGCAGAGCAGCCGGTCCATCGGCCGGGGCTTCTGCAGGTCGTCGCGGATCGCCTCCATCGCGGTCAGCTGGTCGGGCGTCTCGTCGAAGGGGAACGACTCCTCGAACTGCCGCTGCCAGGGCGTGTCGGCCGGGAAGGCCACGCCCGGCCGGCTCTCCCGCAGGGCCTGCAGGCGGATCATGTCGGCGGCCATGTCGGCCACCGCCTTCTGCACCGCCTGCTTCTGCTTCTCCCAGGTCGCCCCGCCGATCTTCGCGAGCTTCGGGGCGAGCTTCGTGCCGCCGACGTACTTCTGGACGAGCTCGATGCACGAGGCGGGCACGTAGACCCGCGTGCTCTCGGCGAACTCCAGATCCAGGAACTCCTCGGTGCGGCCGTGCTTCTCGAGGAGCTTCAGCCCCTTGTAGCGGCCGATGCCGTGGGCCACGTGCACGACGTAGTCGCCCTCGTGGAGGTCGAGGAAGGTGTCGATGGCCCGCGAGAGCCGCTGTCGGGCGGGCCTGCGGACCACGTCCTCGCGGCGGAACAGCTCGCCGCTCGACACGAGCACGAGCTTCTCCGGCACGAGGCGGAAGCCGGCCGAGAGGTGGCCGCGGGCGAAGTGGAGCCTTGTGCCGCGGGCGGGGGCCGAGTCGGCGAGCAACTCGCCGAGCCGCTTCTCCTCCGCCTCCGACGGCGCCACGACCCAGACCTCCTGGTCCTTGCCGACCGTTTCCAGCTCCTCCTTCACGCGGTCGAGGGAGCCGGTGAACCGCTCCACGCTCTCCACCGCGAGCGTGGCCGTGGCGTCGAGGCTCGACGGCGCGATCGCCGACAGCGCCACCGACGGCAGCCGGTGCATCCGCGCGAACAGATCCTCGGGGTCGAAGAGCCCCGCGTCGGGGAGCCGGTCGTGCATCCGCTTGGCCTCCTCGGCCACCTCGCCGGGTTCGACGACCGCCCACGCCGAGCCGGGCGGCAGCAGGTCGGCGAGCTGCGTGGGCCGCGTGCCCGCCGCCACGGCGAGGGCCGTGAGGTCGATCGCCTCGACGGCGGCGATGCTCCGCTGCGTGACGGTGTCGAAGGTGCGGAGCGACTCGATCTCGTCGCCGAACAGCTCGACGCGGACGGGCCGATCCCAGTCGGCCGCAAACAGGTCGACGATCCCGCCGCGGCGGGCGAACGTGCCCGGGGCGTCGATCGCGTCGACCAGGTGCCAGCCCCGGGCCCCCAGCCAGTCGGCGAGCTCCTCGGGATCGAGCCGTCCACCCACGGCCAGCCGCCGGGTGCCCGCGGCGATGTCGCGGGGGTCGGCCAGCGGCGCGAGCAGGGCCTGGATGCTCGTGACGATCACCGGCGTGCGGGGGGCATCGGGGGCGGCCACGCGCTTGACCACGGCCAGCCGTTCCGCGGCGGCCGGGTCGTCGTCGGCATCCTCGCCGACGCTCTCGAGCGCCGGCAGGAGCACGGCGGCGACGGCACTGAAGAGGGCGAGGTCGGCGAGGAAGTCGTCGGCCTCGGCGGCGTGCGGCAGGACGACCACGAGCGTGCCGGTCGCCGGCGACCAGGCCTTCAGGATCGCCGCCACGGCGAGCGCAGACGCCGACCCCCAGGTTCCGCCGATCGCCCCCCCGTGCCCCTCCCGGAGCGCGGCGACGACGTCGGCGAACCCACGATGCGATTCGAGGGTGTCAGCCAGACCGAGCAATCGCCCGGTCGGCCGGCGGGCGCGACCAGCCACGCCGGAGGTTGTACCCGATCCCGGGCCGACGGCGGGTCAGTCGGCCTTCGCCGGGAGGAACCGGAAGGCCTCGGCCGGCTGCAGCGAACTCGTCGCGTCGCCGCTGTAGGTCTCGCCAGCCTTGAGGGCGAGCCGCCGCACGGGTGCACCCGCCTCCAGGGCGAGGCCCTCCAGCGGAATCCAGAACACCGCGGGGCTGGTCGCCGAGTCGAAGTACATCACCCGGTTCTTGTGGTCGTAGACGGTCCGCCAGATCGTGCTCGCGATGTTGGGCTTGCCGGGCACCGTGAACCCCAGCGGCACCGAGACGCCGCGAATCACGCTGACGAGCTGGGCGACGGCGCGCTCGGGGGCGTCGGTCTGCGGGAGGTTCGTCACGTAGAACGCCGCCCGGGCGAAGCGGTCGGCCGCGCGGTTGGTGCCGGGGAGCATCGTCAGGCCGCCGATCTCGTTCCAGTAGGCGTCGAGG
>JBIIMU010000164.1:0-6042 GCA_044337845.1 Pirellulales bacterium
AAAAACGCGTTTCTTTTGGCTATGCCGCGTTCAGCCCCTTCGGTGGACTGGAGCGAGTCGCCCCACCGGGGTGGTCGCCAGCGACCACGTGTGGAGCAAAATAGATCACCCCGGAGGGGGGGTTCTCGCGTCGGGGTCGGGAACCAGAAACCCGTCCTTGTCGACACGGAACGCGTCGGCCAGGAGGATCGCGGCCGTCGCGGGGCGGCGGCCTGCCGTGGCGGCGATCGCGAGCGTCGCCGGAGCGTCGGCCGCGACATCAGTCGCGACCAGCGGAGGAAGGCCGGCGGCCGTCCGCTCGGCGACCCGCGGCCAGATCACCACGCCGTTCACCACCCGGCCGACCGTCTCGGGGCGGCAGATCGTCTCGTGGTTCCAGTTCATCCGAGCGGGTGGGGTGTTCATCGCCACGAGCCCATCGACCTCGGGTGGCGCGTAGGCCACCACCGGCTCGACGCCGTGCGCCTCGCGGAAGCGGTCGATCGCCTCGCGGGCGCGGGGCAGGTCGGCAGCGTGGCCGATCGGCATCACGACGGCCGTAAGGTGCGCCGCCAGGTCGCCCCGGGCCGGCTCGCCCGCGGCAGCGAGCACCTGCTCCACGCGGGCCAGCCAGATCGTGGCCCGCGACCGGTCGAGCGAGTCGAGGATCGACGCAGCCGGCGAGCCGGGGTCCAGCTCCGTCGAGCGGATGCCGAGCAGTCGGCCTCCATGCCGGCCGAGCGAATCATGAAGTGGATCGCCGGCGGCCAGCGACGCCACCATCCGGTCGTCGCGGCGGACGAGGCAGCAGCCGTCGAAGGCCTC
This sequence comes from Pirellulales bacterium, assembly GCA_044337845.1. Classification (GTDB taxonomy): domain Bacteria; phylum Planctomycetota; class Planctomycetia; order Pirellulales; family UBA1268; genus QWPN01. Next base: position 805 of record JBIIMU010000164.1, read on the forward strand.
GGCCGTGGCCGCTTCCGGTGCCAGCCGCGCGGCCACGGCCCCGGCGGCCGTTTCCTGGAGCGCGAGCCGCGCCACGTCGGGATGCGTGCCGGCGGGAAGGGCGGGGCCGAAGGTCACCGTCACCGTCCGCCGCCAGAGCCGCGGCCACTTCGTGAAGAAGCGGCCTTCGGAGAATGACAGCCCACTGCCCCAGAGGCCATCGATCGAGACCGGCACGATCGGCGACTCGACCTTTTCCAGGAGCCACTCGAGCCCCCGTTTGAAGCCGAGGATCTGGCCGGTGCGCGAGATGCCTCCTTCGCAGAAGATGCCGACCGCGTCGCCGTCGGCCAGGCCCGCCTGGATCGTCTTGAGCGCCGCGCCGATCGACTTGGGGCGGGGGTCGAAGAGGATGAACCGCCACTGGTCGGCGAGCATGGTGAGGAAGCGGCCCTTGATGTTCGGCCCGTAGACCACCATGCGGAGCGGCCGCGGGCAGGCCAGCGGCAGCAGGAAGCCGTCGAGCCAGGAGAGATGGTTGCCGACCACGACCACCGGACCGGTGGGCGGGATGTGCTCGATTCCTCGCACCCGAAACCGCCAGCCCGCGTGGACGATCCCCGCCACGAAGAGCCGGAGCGTCGCCCGCGGCGCACACCAGACCGCCGCGGCCGCGGCCGCGAGCGACAGCCCGGCGAAGATCCCGAAGATCGCCCGCGCGGAGAGGAGCGGCGTTCCCCCGGCACCGAGCGGCGCCCGCAGCCCGCCGTAGGCGAGCGATGCCAGGAACATGCCGCTGAACAGGAGCAGGTTCGTGGCCGCCAGCACCCCACCGAGCCGGTCCGCCGGGCTCTTCTCCTGGAGGAACGTCTCCAGCGGCACGTCGAACATGCCCGCCCCGAAGCCGAGCACCATCAGCCAGACGAGCGGCAGCCAGGCGGTGCCGCCTCCCTCCAGGAAGCGGCCGCCGATGAGGGCGAGCGCGAGAAACGCCACGGCCATGATCAGGCCGCCGAGCGGCACGAAGCCGAGTTCGACCCGGGGGTCGGCCCCGGCCGGCCGCGCGGCGAGCCTGCCGGTGACCACGCTGCCCGCGCCGATGCCCGCCACGAGCGCGACGAGAAACGGCACGACCTGCGCCTGCGACGCCGCTCCCGCCTCGGTGGCGAACTGATCGACGTTGGCCTGCGCCACGGCGCCGATCGCCCAGAAGAACACGATGCCGGCGGCCGCGGCGGCCAGTTCCGGACGGCGGACCAGCAGGCCGAGGTCGGTCCACGTGCGGGCCAGGGCGTTCCAGGCGGGGGGCGCGTCGGGGGCGGCCGGTGTCAGGCGGGGCAGGAACGCGGCGGCCACGACGCCGGCCAGCGCCGTGCCGACGAGCAACGCGGCGGTGGGCAGGGCCCGCATCCAGGCGGTGGTGCCGGCCGCCAGCGGCGTGGCGTCGGCGGCCCAGTTGCCGGCGGCGGTGCCGGCGAGCACGGCCACCAGCGACACCAGCGCGAACACGCCGTTGGCGCCGGCCAGCCGCGCCGGCGCGACGACTTCGGGGATCGCGCCGACCACGGCCGGCGTCATGATCGCGGCCTGCACGCCGATCGCCATCACGGTGCCGAGCAGGAGCCAGAGCCCGAGCGGTAGCCCCATCCAGCCAGTGGCGTCGGTGATCCCGAAGCCCACGACGGCGGCGGCCGCCGCCACGATCCCGACCTCCGCGAGCTTGCACCAGCCGATCACAGCCGACTTCGCGTGCCGGTCGGCGAGCGAGCCTGCGAGCCACGAGAACAGCACGTAGGGGAGCGAGAGCCCGACGAGGCCGATCGTGAGCACGAGCGACACCTCGCCCTGCTCGACGAGCCGCTTGCCCAAGCCGATCGCCAGCCACTTCAGCGCGTGGTCGTTGACGAGCGTGAGCCCGCGGACGGCGAGGAGCGGCCCGAAGCCGGCACGCGACGGGGCGGGGCCAGACGAGGTCGGGGATCCGATTGGCAAGGTGTCGTCTCCGGCGACCGGCTCAGCAACGTGCGGCGGGGCGGACGATCCGCCCCCCAGCGGCCGCCGCTTCCCCAGGTTCTCCGGGAAAATGTCAGAGTTTGACGGCCGTTTGCAAGTCCAACCTGATCGAACGTATCCTCGACAGACCGCGTAGGATTCGTGGTGCGATCGCCGCCGTGGCCCGCGTCGTCCCCATGCTTCCCGCTCCAGGAAAGACCATCATGATCGCTCTGCCGGCTCGTCTGTCGTGGTTCGCGGTGCCCTGTGCGGTGCTGCTCGCAGCCGCTTCGGCGCACGGTCAGGTGGTGTACTACAACACCTACCGGCCCGTGATGGCCGCGCCGGTCGTCGCCGCGCCGGTGATGGCCGCGCCCGCCTACGTGGCCAACTACACGCCGGCCGGCAACTACGCGGCGGTGACCGCGTTCTCCCCGCCGGTGGTGGCGCCGATGTCGGCCGTCGCCGTGACCTCGAACTACGCGCCCGCCTATTCGGCCGGCTATGCCCCGGTGGCCTACACGGCGGGCTACGCCCCGGCCGTCTCCGCCCCGGTGGCCGTCACGTCCTACTACGCCCCGACCACGGTCTACTCGCCGGTCGTGAGCGAGGTGGTGGCGGCGCCCGTCACCGCCTACTACGCCCCGGCGGCGGTGGCCGTGCCGCTCTACCGGCGTGGGCTGTTCGGCGGCCTGCGGCCCGTGCGGTCGGCCTACTACATCCCCTACTGAACCCCTCTCAGCGGTTTCTTGACCGTCCCCCCGCGACACCTATAGTACGGCGTTGCGACGTGGCAGGGACGGATGTCTCCGGGCCGTCGCAGCGGAAAGGCCCGGATGTCGCGGACGGTCAACATTATCGGAGCCGGCCCCGGTGGCCTCGCCACCGCCATGCTCCTCGCCCAGTCGGGCGTTCGCGTGCGGGTGCTCGAGCGGCTCGCCGTGCCCGGCGGGCGGACGAGCACGATCGCCACGCCCGAAGGGTTCCGGTTCGACCTCGGTCCCACGTTCTTCCTCTATCCGCGGGTGCTCGAGGAGATCTTCGAGACCTGCGGCCGCGACCTCCGGCAGGAGGTCGAGATGGTGCGGCTCGACCCGCAGTACCGGCTCATCTTCGGTGCCGGCGGCGAGCTTTCGTGCACCCCCGACATCGCCCGGATGGAGGCCGAGGTGGCCCGCGTCTCGCCGGCCGACCGGGGATCCTTCACGCGATTCATGGACAGCACGCGGGCGAAGTTCGAGCGATTCGCCCCGTTCCTGGAGCAGCCCTTCCAGAGCTGGGTTGACCTCGCGACGCCCGATCTCCTGAAGCTGATGCCGATCCTGAAGCCGTGGCGGAGCCTCGACGCGGAGCTCGGCACCTTCTTCAGCGACGAGCGGATCCGGCTGGCGTTCACGTTCCAGTCGAAGTACCTGGGCATGTCGCCCTTCAAGTGCCCGAGCCTGTTCTCGATCCTCTCGTTCCTCGAATACGAGCACGGCGTGTTTCACCCGATCGGCGGCTGCGGCGCCGTGTCGGAGGCGATGGCCCGGATCGCCGCGGACATGGGGGTGGAGATCCGCTACGGGGAGCCGGTCGAGTCGCTCGCCTTCTCCGGCCGCCGGATCACCGCCGTGAAGACGGCCCGCGGCGAGTATCCCGCCGACGCCACCGTGGTGAACGCCGACTTCGCCCGGACGATGACCCGGCTGGTGCCCGACGCGATCCGCCGCCGCTGGAACGACCGCAAGATCGCCTCGCGGCGGTTCTCCTGCTCGACCTTCATGCTCTACCTGGGCATCGACGGCCGCTACGACGACGTGGCCCACCACACCATCTATCTCTCGGAGCACTACCGGGACAATCTCGCCGACATCGAGCACCGGCATCGCCTCTCCCGCGATCCGTCGATGTACGTCCAGAACGCGTGCGTCACCGATCCCACGCTCGCGCCCGAGGGGATGAGCACGCTCTACCTGCTGATCCCCACCACGCATCGGCATCCGAACGTGGACTGGCGGCGGGAGGCGGCCGGCTACCGCGAGGTGGCCCTCGACCAGCTCGAGCGGCTCGGCATCGCGGGGGTCCGCGGCCGGATCCGCTACGAGAAGATGATCACGCCCGACGACTGGCAGGACGACTACGAGATCTACCGGGGCGCCACCTTCAACCTCTCTCACGACCTCGGCCAGATGCTGCACCTGCGGCCGCACAACCGTTTCGAGGACGTGGAGGGCATGTACCTCGTGGGCGGCGGCACCCATCCCGGCAGCGGGCTGCCCGTGATCTACTCCTCGGCGCGGATCACGTCGGACCTGCTCCTCGGCGACCTCGGCCTCGACGGCTCGGCCGTGCGGCCGCGGCGGGGCAGGGGATCGAAGGCCGCCAGACCGGACCCGGCCACGGTCTGAACCCGGGCCCATACGCATCCATCGGCACACGAGGCACGAGCAGCATGATCAGGCAGGCACCGGGCGACGAGCGGGTGGTGGTGATCGGGGCGGGACTGGCGGGGCTCGCCGCCGCCTGCACGCTCGCGGCCCGCGGCTACGCGGTGACGCTCTGCGACAAGAACGCCTGGGTCGGCGGCAAGGCAGCCGTGCTCTCGGAGGGCGGCTTCCGGTTCGACATGGGGCCCACGATCCTCACGATCCCGCGGGTGCTCAAGCGGATCTATGCCGAGGCGGGCCTCGACATGGAGAAGTATCTCGATCTCGTGCCGCTCGACCCGCAGTGGCGGAGCTTCTTCGACGACGGCACGACCCTCGACCTCGTGGCCGACGTGCCGGCGATGCGGGCCACGCTCGATGCCTTCGCCCCCGGCTCGGGATCGGGCGACGGCTACGGCCGGTTCATGGCCCTCTCGCAGCGGCTGCACCGGCTCTCCGACGAGTTCTTCTTCTGGCGGAACGTGGGCGGCATGCGGGACATGATCAACGTCCGCAAGAGCCTGTCGGTCGGCTTCATCAAGGAACTGATCGGGATGCGGCCGGGCCACAGCGTGGCCGGTACGGTGCGGTCGTACGTGCCCGACGCTCGCGCGGCCCAGATGCTCGACCACTACACGCAGTACGTCGGCAGCTGCCCCGAGCAGTCGCCCGCCGTGCTCTGCGGCATCGCCCACATGCAGTCGAATGACGGCGTCTGGTATCCCCGCGGCGGCACCGGCGCCGTGCCGAAGGCGCTCGCCAGCCTGGCGATCGATCTGGGCGTCGAGATCCGCACCAACACGCCCGTGAAGCGGATCCTGGTCGAGGGGGGGAAGGTGCGGGGCGTGGAGACGGCCGC
>JBIIMU010000165.1:0-6010 GCA_044337845.1 Pirellulales bacterium
CGAGCAAGGGCCGCACGAGGAGCATCGCGGCGCCCGTCGTGCCGATGAAGCTCGCGAGGATCGCGCCCACGGCGAGGAACGCCGCGTTGGTGGTGGGCGTGGCCTCCAGGTCGCCCTCGATCCGCACACCGCCCGTGATGGCGTAGAGCGCGAACAGGAGCGTGATGAAGGGAATGTATTCGGCGAGGATCGCATTCACGAGCACGGTGCCCACCGTGAGCCACGAGGGGCCTGTCGCCGCCGCCGGCACGACCGCGTGCGCCGGGAAGTGCAGGTCGATCGGATGCCGGTGGCCGAGGAGGTAGTAGGCCAGCGTGACGGCGGCCAGCAGGCCGGCCACGAGCAGCTTCGACGAGTTGTGCTCCCACCAGTGGGCCGTCGCCGGCACGAGCGGGAGGACGGCGATGGCGGCCAGCAGGAGCGCGAACGGAACCACCGTGGGCAGCGGCGGCGCCTCGACGGCGTGGCCCGCGGCGGCCGCCGGATCCGCGTGCGGGGCGTGGCCCTCGGGGGCGGCGTGGTGGTGCGGGTCGGCGTCGGCCGCTTGTGAGGCGACGAGCAAATCGCGACCATGCTGCGGCAGGCCGAACGCGACCGCCGCCACGTAGGCCGCCAGCGCGAGGGCGATGACCGGCAGGGCCAGGTCGGTCGTGCGGGCTGGCGACGGGTGCATCGGCGGGCCTCCTCGGGGGGCAAGGATGTGGCAGATCGTATGAAACACCCGCCCGACGCGGAAACCTCGACTTTCTCCGCGGCCGAGGCTGAAGTCTGGCTGCGGGGCAACCCCCGGCCCGCCGTCGCGCTCGGCGGGGTGCTCGTGGCGCTGGCCGCCGCGGCCCTTGCGGCCGTGGTGGTCGCGCGGCCGCCGGTGTGGATTGCGGCTGTGGTGGCCGCGGCCACGGCGGTCGATCTCTGCGTCGCCGCCGGGTTCGTCTGGGCCGCGGCCCAGCCCCGGCTCGTCCACCGCGGCGACACGCTCGAGATCCGGCTGTCGCCCCTGGGCATCGAACGGGTGCCGCTCGAGGTCGTCGAGTGCGTGTTTCCGGGCTCCCAGCCGCTGGACGGCGATCACGGCGTCGCCGATCGCCGGGTCGGCACCCTGGTGGTGAGGCTCGCCGAGCGGGCCACGGCGTGGCGGTCTCGTCCCGTGGCCTCGGCCTGGGGTTCGTGGGAGGACGGCAACGTCGTGTTCGACGGCCGCTGGTGCGAGCCGCTCTCCCAGGCGGTCGCCCGTGATCTGTCGGGGCGGCTCCTCGAGGCGCGGCGCCAGCTCCGGCCGGAGGCCTCGGCATGACCGTGCCGGGCGGGCTGCTCGTGAGTGTCCGCTCCGCCGACGAGGCCGCGGCGGCGGTGGCCGGCGGTGCCGCGATCATCGACGTCAAGGAGCCGGCTCGCGGGCCGCTCGGTGCCGCGGACCCCGAGGTCGCGGCTGCCGTGGCCGGCGTGGTCGGCGCGGTCCCCTGGACGCTCGCCTGCGGTGAACTCGCCGTCGGCCCCGACGAGGTGGCGAGCCACGTGCGGCGGGTGCTCGCTGCCGGCGGGCCGCGCCGGACGGCGCCGGCCGCGGTCAAGGCGGGCCCCGCAGGCCTCGGCGCCGCCTGGCGGCCGGCGTTCGACCGCCTCGTGGCCGGCCTGCCCGCCGGCATCGCGGCGGTGGCCGTGGCCTACGCCGACCATCGGCGGGCGGATGCGGCCGAGCCAGCCGACATCCTCCGCGCGGCGGCCGATGCGGGGGCGAGCCTGGCGCTCGTGGACACCTTCGACAAGTCGGGGCCGGGCGTCGTGCCGCTGGTGGGCCTGCCCGAGATCCGCTCCTGGCAGCGGCTTGCCTCCGACCTCGGGCTCCGCCTCGCGGTGGCCGGCCGGCTGACGGTGGCTGAGGCCGCGGCCGTGGCCCGGCTCGGGGTCTGGGTGGTCGGCGTTCGCTCGGCCGCCTGCGGAGGCCGGCGAACCGGCCGGGTCGAGGCCGGGCAGGTGACGCACCTCGTGGATACACTCGCGGGAGCGGCCGCCCGGGCGGGCGGCGCACCGTCTGGAGGTCACCCGTCATGAAGTCGATGGAGGTTCGCGTTCCCCACAGCCTGACCACTGAAGAGGTGCGGCGGCGGCTCGACGAGGCGGTGGTGCGGGCCCGCACCGACTACTCCGACAAGGTCGGTGCGATCGAGGCGACGTGGCGGCCCGACGGCAGCCTGGCGCTGGCCCTCGACGTGGTCGGCATGTCGATCGACAGCGAGGTCGAGGTGCTCGCCGAAGAGCTCGTGGTGCGGCTCCAGGTTCCGGGCATGGCGGGCCTGTTCGCGGGCCGGATCCGCTCCGGGATCGAAGAGCGGCTCGGGGGCCTGCTGGGCGGCCCGCAGGTCTGACGGTCCTCTCGGAGGGGGGGGCCGGTCGCGCCGGTTGAACCGGCCACGACCGGGCGGGCGGCGGCGTCCGAGGTCTCGGCCTTTGAAATGTCGATTTCCCGAAGGGATACTCCAGCCTCATGAAACACTTCACGACTTCGCTCCGCCCGCTTCGGGCTTCCGCCGCCCTCTCGCTGATGGCGTGCGTCGCCGCGTCGGCGGTGCTCGTGCCCGCTTCCCAGGCGCTCGCCCAGGCGGGGGCCACAACGCCCACGGGTGTGCCTGAGGACGATCCGTTCGCCGATGAGCTCAACCCCTTCGGTCGCGGTCCCGACCGTCGGCCCGAGCCGGCGCGGGAGCCTGCGGCCCGGGGTACGGGCACGCCCGAGCTGCCCACGGCCCGACCCGCGCCCCAGCTGCCGGTGCCGTTTCCGGAGACGACGGTGCCCGGTGACCCGGCGCGGCGTCCCGAACGGCCGCGGGCCGAGTCCCGGATGCCGATGGAGCGTGCTCGGAGCCGCGATGCCTGGGAGCCGACCCCGGCCGAGGAACTGCTGATCGAGGCGGAGAAGCTCGACAAGGCCGGCAAGCTCGAGGAGGCCCGCGACAAGCTTCGCGAGGTCATCAAGCTCGACCCCAAGTTCACGCTCGGCTACCTCGCCCTCGGCGTGACCCTGCGGCGGCTCGGCGACTACGAGGGCTGCGTGGACATCTGCTCCAAGGGGCTGGCGATCGATCCGCAGGACGCGGAGCTCTACCTGCGGCGCGGCATCGCCTGGTTCCACCTCGGCCTCCACGGCATCGCGCTGGAAGATTTCGAGGATGCCGCCGGCATCGCCTACGACGATCCGCGTCCCGAACTCTGGCGGGGCCTCACGCTCGTGGAGCTGGGCCGGCCGCTCGAGGCGATCAACGCCTACGCGTCGAGCATCCGCCGCGACCGCGGCTTCATGCTGGCCTATCTCAATCGCGGCCTGGCCTACCTCCGGACCGACGAACCGCGGAAGGCCGAGTACGACTTCAATCAGGCGATCCGCCACGATCCGGACGACGTCCGTGCGTGGTTCAACCGCGGCGTCGCCCAGGCCCAGCAGGGCAAGTTCGCCGAGGCGGTCAACTCCTACGCCGAGGCCCTCAAGCGGGATCCGAAGCACGAGCCGTCGCGGCGCAACATCGAGGTGGCCCGCAGCATGGCCGGCCGCACCGCGGCAAGGCAGCCGTAGCCGCGTGGCCGCCGGCGGTTGGGCCGCCGAGGAACCCGGGTCACCGCGGCGGCGAGTCCGCGGCTGACGCCGGTGGGGCGAACACCCGCAGGGTGTCGCCGTCGATCGTCCACGCCAGGCCGAGCGGTGTCACGACCGCGTCGAGCAGTTCGTCGCGGCTGACGTTCTCCACGCGGACCCGCACGATCTCGGCGGCGGCGATGCCCCGGGCCGCCAGCGACGCGGCATCGATCTCGGGGGCGAGGGCGAACCGGCGGGCGAGGGCGGCGACGGCCTGATCCAGCGAGGCTTCGAGCCGGAGCGTGTGGCGCTCTTCCGCCGGCGCGTCGGCCGGCCGGCGCCCGGGCTGGATCGCCGCGCGGGCGGCCACGGGCTGTGCCGCCGCCCTGTCGAGGGCGGGCACCACCGCGCCGCCGGCGGCCGTCCACGCGGCCCGGAGGTCGTAGTGGGCGAGGAGCAGATCGATCCGCTCCGCGACCGACAGCGGAGGCAGCCCGGCGGCCGGCAGATGATCGTGCGGCACGCGGTCGAGGCCCGCGATGCGAACGCCCGCATCGGCGGCGAGGCTGTCGAGGAGACGGCGGGGCTCGGCTGCGGCCTCCCAGCCCCAGGCCGCCCGCGCCGCCAGTCGCGTCCGCAGGTCGGCGGGCAGGCGTCGGAGCTCGGCGGTGCGCGCGGCTTCGGCGGCGGTCGCGCGGCCCAGGGCCGCCGGCGGCACCAGCCGCACCGACGAGGCGAGCCGCTCCACGCCGACACCGAGGCCCGCGGCCACGCGGTCGAGGATCGTGCTCAACGCGGCGCCGTCGGCATCGAGCGTCACCGGCGTCGTGGGGTCGATGCGGCGATCCACCACCACCGGCACTCCGCCCAGGCCTGCGACGCGGTCGGCCCAGAGCCGCAGCGGGAGCCTCGTCCACGATCCGCGGACCGGCACGGCGAGCGGGTCGGCGGCCGGCGCCGTGGCCGGTGGACCGGTCAGCAGGGTGGCCGCAGCCCACGCCCATGCCGCCCACCGGAGCCGCGGCGGGATCATCGAGGCTCGTCGCGGTCGTCGCATTGCGACAGAATATCCGCGATCGGGGGAACGGGCCGTCGCCGGTCACCCCGCAGGGAGACGCGATCATGGCCGCCAACGACCCCGATGCCCTCGTGCTGGCCCTCGACCAGGGCACCACTTCGAGCCGGGCGATCCTCTTCGACCGCCGGGGCACGCCCGTCGCGATGGCGCAGGAGGAGTTTCCGCAGCACGCCCGGACCGCGGCCGGGCCGGACGGTGCCGACCTCGCGATCGTGGAGCACGACCCGGAGGACATCTGGCGGACGCAGATCTCCTCCGGTCGCCGCGCGCTGGCCGAGGCTGGAGTGGCCGCCGACCGCGTGGCGGCGGTCGGGATCACCAACCAGCGGGAGACGACCATCCTCTGGGATCGCGCGACGGGCCGACCCGTGGCCCCGGCGATCGTCTGGCAGAGCCGCGTGTCTGCGCCGATCTGCGCGCGGCTCAAGGCCGCGGGCGTGGAGCCCGAGGTTCGCCGGCGCACCGGGCTGCTGCTCGATCCCTACTTCTCCGCGACCAAGATCGTGCACCTCTTCGAGACGATCCCCGGCCTCCGCGAGCGCTGCGCGGCCGGCGAGGTGCTGTTCGGCACGGTCGATTCGTTTCTCATCTGGCGGCTGACCGGCGGCCGCGTGCACGCCACCGACGTCACCAACGCGAGCCGCACGCTCCTCCTGGACCTCGACACGCTCGCCTGGAGCGACGACCTGTGCCGGATGTTCGGCATCCCGCCGCGGATGCTGCCGGAGGTTCGCCCGTCGAGCGGCTCGTTCGGCGACACCGATCCGGCGGTCTTCGGGGCCGCGATCCCGATCCTGGGCTGCGCGGGCGACCAGCAGGCGGCCGCCTTCGGCCAGGGGGTGGAGCGGGCGGGCGATGCCAAGAACACCTACGGCACCGGCGCGTTCCTGATGTTCTGCACGGGCGACCGTCCGGTGGCGAGCGACAGCGGGCTGCTCACCACGCCGGGCTGCGGCGTGCCGGGGCCGCTGTTCTGCCTGGAAGGCTCTGTCTTCGTGGCGGGGGCACTGGTGGGATGGCTGCGGGATGGGCTGGGGCTCTTCGAGACCGCGGCCGACGTCGAGCCGCTCGCGCGGAGCGTGCCCGACAGCGGCGGTGTGACGATCGTGCCGGCGCTCACGGGCCTCGGTGCCCCGCACTGGGACCCCGCGGCCCGCGGGCTGATCGTCGGCCTGTCGCGGGGCACGCACCGGGGCCACCTGGCCCGGGCGGCGCTCGAGGCGATCGCCCTCTCGGTGGCCGACGTCGTGGAGTGCATGCAGCGGGATTCCGGCCTGCCGCTGCGGCAGCTCCGGGTGGACGGCGGGGCGTCGGCCAACGACCTGCTGATGCAGATCCAGGCCGACGTGCTCGGGATCGCCGTC
>JBIIMU010000166.1:0-5959 GCA_044337845.1 Pirellulales bacterium
TGCGCGAAGCCCACCGCCCGCTCCGCGTGCAGCCCGCGGGCCTCGAGCCGGGAGGCCCTCCGCAGCCGGACGTGCACGGTGGGGCGGTCCACCATCACGCCCACGCCGCCATACGACCGCGCGCCCGCCACGCCGAACGACAGCATCCCGAGGTGCAGCCGGGAGGGCGTCCGGACCTCGACGGCCGCGGGCTGAGCCGGGGATGACGACAGGGGTTCTGGCATAGGGCAGACCAGCATACCCACGGCCGGCCGCTCCGCACCTGCCCGCGTCAGCCGCCGAGGGCCACGGCCTCGAGGAGGGCGAAGGCGTCGCGTTCCCGGCCGCCGCCGGTCTTGTCCACGAGCGGCCGCAGGTCGTGGATCCGGCGGGCCACCTCCTCGCGGCCGAGGAGGTCGAGCCGCGTGACGAGGATCGCCGCCTCGACGACGGCGTGGGCGGCGCGGCTGAAGCCGAGGAACGGCCGGCCCGCATGCTCGGCCACCACGCGGGCCGTCATCGCGAGTCGCTGCTGCGAATCGTCCACCGCATCGATCGTAAACTCCCAGGCCCGGCAGGCGTCGTCGAGCACATGGCCCGCGACCGCCGTGGCCGGCCGCGCCGGCGGCGGGGCGTCGAGCCGCCCGGCGACGACCCGGGCCAGGAGCAGCGCGTCGTCGGTGACGTGAAACACCCCGCACCGGGTCCGCGCGAGGTTCGTCGCCGTCTGGCTCGTGGCGAACGGCTTGAGCAGGAGGCGGGTGATCCGCCCGGCATCCCGCTCGGCCTCCTCGATCCCCGGGCCCATCGCGGCCACGTGCATCCGGCCGTCGGCGGCGGTGGTGGTGACGAGGCCTTCGAGGATCATGGTGCGGCTCGGCGGGAGGCGACGGCCGGCGGGATCGCCGACGCTGCATGATAGACTTTGGCGTCCGCCGATCCGCGAGCCCGCCGTGACCGCCGACCGTCCCCGCATCCACTTCGTCACCGGCCGGCTCGCCGAGCATTCGCTGCGGCAGGCGCTCGACCGGCTCGCCCCGCGGGCCGGCTTCGACTTCTCGGTGCAGGTGATGCCGATCACCGTGGCCGCCCTGATGACCACGCCCTGGATCGCCAAGCGGCTCGAGGTGCCGGCCGGCACCACACGGGTGCAGATCCCCGGGGCGTGCCGCGGGCCACTCGAGGCCTTCGCCGCGGTCACGCCGGTGCCCGTCGAGCGGGGCCCCGACGACCTCCGGGCGCTCGACGAGTTCTTCGGGCAGAAGTCGCGCGACCTCTCGGGCTACGGCCGCCACGACATCGAGATCATCGCCGAGATCAACCACGCGCCGCGGCTCGCCCGGCCCGACCTGCTCGCCGAGGCCCGTCGGCTCGCGGCCGCCGGCGCCGACCGCATCGACGTGGGCTGCGATCCCGGCGAACGCTGGGCCGCGGTCGGCGACGCCGTCGGCATGCTCGTGGCCGAGGGCTTTCGGGTGTCGATCGACAGTTTCGACCCCGCCGAGGTGGCGGACGCCACGCGGGCCGGGGCCGATCTGGTGCTCTCGGTCAACTCGTCCAACGCCGCCGCCGCGGCCGACTGGGGCTGCGAGGTGGTGGTGGTGCCCGACGTGCCGGCCACGATGGAGGGCTTCGACGCCACCGTCGAGACCCTCGCGAAGGCGGGCGTGCGGCACCGCCTCGACCCGGTGCTCGAGCCGATCGGCTTCGGCTTCGCGGAGAGCCTCGGCCGCTACCTCGACGTCCGCCGGCGGCATCCCGCGGCCGAGATGATGATGGGCATCGGCAACCTCACCGAGCTCACCGACGTCGACTCCGCGGGCGTCAACGTGCTGCTGCTCGGCTTCTGCCAGGAGGTCGGCATCCGCTCCGTGCTCACGACGGAGGTGATCCACTGGGCGCGGAGCAGCGTTCGCGAGTGCGCGCTGGGGCGGGCGCTCGTCTGGCACGCCGTGGCCAACCACACGCTCCCCAAGCACGTGGAGCCGCGGCTGGTCAGCCTGCGGGCGGGCAAGCCGCAGGCCTACGGCGGCGCGGCGCTCGATCGGCTCGCCGCCGCGATCCGCGATCCCAACTTCCGGATCTTCGCCGAGGGGGGCGAAATCCACGTGGTCGGCGCGGGGCTCCACCTCGCCTCGGCCGATCCCTTCGTGCTCTTCGAGCAGCTCGGGGCGGCGGGCCGCGACGACGTCGACCCGAGCCATGCCTTCTATCTCGGCTACGAGATGGCGAAGGCGGTGACCGCACTCACGCTCGGCAAGGACTACCGGCAGGATCAGGCCCTCGACTGGGGCCACCTCTCGCGACCCGAGATCGGCCACGGTCCCTCGCGGGCCGCGGCCCGCGCGGCGGAGACCTCGGCCCGCCGCGAGGGCGACGCTCCGGAGGCCGCCCCGGCATGACCCGCGCCGCCGCCACCAGCCCCGCGCCGCCGCACCCGTGGGTCGGCCACGCCTGGATCACGCCGTCGGGAGCGGTCGTCGCCGAGGCGGCGGCCGGCGTCGATCCCGTGGCGGTGTTTCGGCACGCGGCCCGCCTGCGGCAGGCGGTGTTTTTCGACAGCGCCGCGGTCGATCGGCCGACGGCCCCGCCGCCGGCCGGGGCGGCCGCCACGATCCGGCTCGGCCGACACTCGTTCGTGGCTGCCGATCCGATCCATTCCTGGCAGATCGACCGCGACGCCGACTGGACCGCATCCCGCGCCGCGATCGCGGCGGCGCTGTCCGCCATCCGCCGGCTGCTCGCCGACCTCGCCTGCGTGACGATTCCCGGGCTGCCGCCGTTCCAGGGAGGCGTGGCGGGGCTCGTGGCGTATGAGGTGGGCCTCGCCCACCTCGGGCTCGAGCCGCCGCCGGCCGCGGGCCCCGATCCGCTCCTCTCGCTGCACGTCTACGACGTCGTCTACGCGCACGACCACGACCTCGACCGCGGCTGGTTCATCTCGCAGGGCCTCCCGGCCCGCGGCCCCGTGGAGCGGGCGCGTCGGGCCCGCGACCGCCTCGCGGCGTTCCTCGCGGAACCGCCGCCAGCCGCGGCCGCCGCCACGCCGCCGCTCGCGGCCGGCGCCGCCGCGCATCCGCTGCCCGAGCGGCCGGGGGTGCGATCCACGCACACCCGCGACGCCTACCTGGCGATGGTCGCGGCCGGGGTCGACTTCGTCCGCGCCGGCGACATCTTTCAGGCCAACCTCGCGCAGCGGTTCGAGGTGGCGGCCGCCGTCGATCCCGTGGCGACGTATCTCCAGGCCCGTGCGATCAACCCCGCGCCGTTCGCCGGCTATCTCGACGCCGGGACCGTGCAGGTGGCGAGCATGTCGCCCGAGCGGTTTCTGGAGGTGGCGCGGGGCGTGGTCCGCACGCACCCGATCAAGGGCACGCGGCGGGTGACCGCCAGTCCCGAGGCCGACCTCTGGGCCTCGGCCGACCTCGAAGCGAGCGACAAGGACCGGGCCGAGAACGTGATGATCGTCGACCTGCTCCGCAACGACCTCGCCCGGGTGTGCACGCCGCAGAGCGTGCGGGTGGAGGCCCTCTGCCGGCTCGAACGCTACCGCTACGTGCAGCACCTCGTGTCGGTGGTGTCGGGCCGCCTGCTGCCGGGTCTCGGCGGGCTCGACGCCTTCGAGGCCGCGATTCCGGGGGGCAGCATCTCGGGCGCTCCCAAGCACCGCGCCTGCGAGGTGATCTCGATGCTCGAGCGCGTCGCCCGCGGCTGCTACTGCGGCTCGCTCGGCTACTTCGGCTTCGACGGCGCGGCCGACCTCAACCTCCTCATCCGCACGCTCGTGATCGCGCCCGGCAGCATCGCCTTCGCGGCGGGCGGGGGCATCACGGCGGCGAGCGATCCGGCGGCGGAGTATGCCGAGTCGCTCGCCAAGGCCGAGGGCATGCTGCGGGTGCTCGACGCCCTGGGGCTCGGAGGCACCGAGGCATGATCGTCGTGATCGACAACCGCGACAGCTTCGTCTTCAACCTCGCCCGGCACTTCCAGCTGCTCGGCGTGCAGACGGCCGTGGTGCCGAGCCACGCCACGGCGGCCGCCGCGATCCTCGAGGCCCGCCCGGAGGCGATCGTGATCTCGCCGGGTCCGTGCACGCCCGCCGAGGCGGGCTGCTCGCTCGAACTCGTGCGGCTGGCGCTCGGCCGCGTGCCGCTCTTGGGCGTGTGCCTCGGGCACCAGGTGCTCGGGGCCGCCGCGGGCGCCCGGATCGTGCGGGCCCCGCGGCCCACGCACGGCCGGACGAGCGAAGTGCACCACGACGGCACCAATCTCTTCGCCGGCATCCCGTCGCCGATGACGGCCGGCCGCTACCACTCGCTCGTGGTCGAGGCGGCCACGCTGCCCGCGAGCCTGACGGTGATCGCCCGAGATCCGGAGGGCACGATCATGGCGATCGCCGACGAGCCCCGCCTGGCCTGGGGCGTGCAGTTCCACCCCGAGAGCATCCTCACCCGGCACGGCTTCCGGCTGCTCGCCAACTTCCTCGAGGCTGCCGGCATTCCGCACCACGCCGGGCTCGTGGCCGCGCTCGACGACGACGTCGCCCGCCAGGCCTCGGAGACACCCCCCCGGGACGGGCTCGAGACCGGCCCCGTGGTCACGTTCTGAGCGGCGGTCGTACGGCTCACGCCGTTACGCTTCCTATTCGCCCGTCGTACGGCTCACGCCGTTCCTGGAAGCCGCCATCGCGTGAGCGATGCGGACCTCCCCATGCGGCTCGCCGCTGCCCGATCTTGCATCACCCACTGCCCGCCAATCGCGCGGCCTCTCGGGGGCGGGGCGCTTCATCGGTGTGAATCCGCGGGGTCGGGCCGGGACCGCCGGCCCCGACGAGGCCGCGGGGCGGCCCTGGAAAACAGGGGATTTCAGGGTGCCTGTTCGCCGCACGGCGCAGGGCCGTCTCGCAGGCGTGACAGCACCGCTGGCACGCCCTTTGCCTTCCTCGTTTGCCAGCCGTGGGCCTTTCCGCGGCATCGCACAGATCCATGAGGCGGATCCCATGACTTGTTCACGCACGATGCGGTGGATTGGATTCGCGGCCATGCTGGCCGCATTGATGGTTGGTCCCGAGGGCGTTTCTTCGGTCGCCTTGGCTGAGGGTGAAAATCCCTCCACCGTCGCGGCAGCGGCTCCGGCGATGCCGCCCCCCCCGACCGTCGAGGAGATGGTGCCGAAGCTCTGGGTGGCCGCCGACACCGTCTGGGTGCTCGTCTGCGGCATGCTCGTGTTCTTCATGAACCTCGGCTTCGGCTGCGTGGAGTCCGGCTTCGCCCGCGCGAAGAACTGCGTGAACATCCTCTCGAAGAACTTCATCGTGTTCGCGGCCACGTCGCTGGCCTACTTCCTGTTCGGCTGGGACCTGATGTTCGGAGCCGGTGACGGTGCCTTGATCGGCAACTCCGGAACCTTCGGTGTCGGCTCGTTCCTGGGTGCCGAAGCCCGTGCCGCGCTCGACAACAGTCCGGCCGTGGGCGACAAGTACGTCGGCCAGTACGCTTCGATCGCCTGGGCGAGTGTCCCGCTCTGGACGAAGTTCTTCTTCCAACTCGTGTTCGCGGGAACCGCCGCCACGATCGTGTCGGGGGCTGTCGCCGAGCGGATCAAGTACCACGCGTTCATCCTCTTCAGCTTCCTGATGGCACTCGTGATCTACCCGGTCACCGGGCACTGGATCTGGGGCTTCGGCTACCTCGCGAAGGAATGGAACTTCTGGGACTTCGCCGGCTGCACCGCCGTGCACTCCGTGGGCGGCTGGGCGGCCCTCACGGGGGCGATCATCCTCGGCCCCCGGATCGGGAAGTATTCATCGACCGGCAAGGTGCAGGCCCTGCCCGGCCACAACATGATGGCCGCGTTCATCGGCTGCCTCGTGCTCTGGTTCGGCTGGTTCGGCTTCAACCCGGGCAGCACGTTCGGCGTCGCTGCGGACGGCGGCGCCCTGGCTTCCCAGGTGGCGGTCAACACCAACATGGCCGCGGCC
>JBIIMU010000007.1:0-21003 GCA_044337845.1 Pirellulales bacterium
CCACCTCTTCGAGCGCGACTGCTCCGTGCAGCGGCGGCACCAGAAGGTGGTGGAACTCGCCCCCGCCCCGAACCTCCCGCCGCAGACCCGCGACGCGATCTGCGAGGCGGCGCTCGCCATCGGCCGCACCGCCCGCTACGAAAACGCGGGCACGGTCGAGTTCCTCGTCGACGCCGACACCGGCAAGTTCTTCTTCATCGAGGTGAACCCCCGGATCCAGGTGGAGCACACCGTCACCGAGGAGATCACCGGCATCGACATCGTGCGGCGGCAGCTGCTCGTGGCCCAGGGGCACAAGCTCTCCGACCCCGAGATCGGCCTCGGCGACCAGAAGGCGATCCGCTCGATGGGCGCGGCGATCCAGTGCCGCGTGACGACGGAGGATCCCGAGAACCGCTTCCTCCCCGACTACGGCCGGATGACGGCCTACCGCTCCGCCAGCGGCATGGGCATCCGGCTCGACGCCGGCACCGCCTTCTCGGGCGCCGTGGTCACGCCCTACTTCGACTCCCTGCTCGTGAAGGTCACCGCCCGCGGCCTGACCCACGGCGAGGCGGCCGGGCACATCGAGCGGTGCCTGCAGGAGTTCCGCATCCGCGGGGTGAAGACCAACATTCCGTTCCTGATCAATCTCGTCACGCACCCCGAGTTCCTCGCCGGCAACTGCACGACCCGGTTCATCGACGAGACGCCGGCGCTCTTCGACTTCCCGATCCGCCGCGACCGGGCCACGAAGGTGCTCGAGTTCCTGGCCGACGTGATCGTCAACGGCAATCCGCTCGTGAAGGGCCGGCCCGCGGCAGCCCGCCGCTCCCCGGCCCCGCTCCCCGAGTTCGACCGCTTCGCCCCGCCGCCGGCCGGCACGCGCACGAAGCTCAAGGAACTCGGCCCCGCCAAGTTCGCCGCGTGGGTCCGCGAGCAGAAGCGGCTCCTGATCACCGACACGACGATGCGCGACGCCCACCAGTCGCTGCTCGCCACGCGGATGCGGACGCACGACATGCTCGCCGTGGCCGACGCCTACGCCCGCCTCTGCAGCGGCTTCTTCTCGCTGGAGATGTGGGGCGGGGCCACGTTCGACACGTCGATGCGGTTCCTCAAGGAGTGCCCCTGGGACCGGCTCCTGCAGCTCCGCGAGCGGATCCCCAACATCCTCTTCCAGATGCTGCTCCGGGCGAGCAACGCCGTCGGCTACACCAACTACCCCGACAACGTCGTGCAGGCGTTCGTGAAGGAGTCGGCGGCCTCGGGCATCGACGTGTTCCGCGTGTTCGATCCGCTCAACTGGGTGCCGAACATGCGGGTGGCGATCGACGCCGTCGTGGAGAGCGGCGCGATCTGCGAGGCGGCCGTCTGCTACACGGGCGACGTGCTCGACCCGAAGCGGACGAAGTATTCCCTCGACTACTACGTGAAGCTCGCCAAGGAGCTCGAGAAGGCCGGCGCCCACATGCTCGCCATCAAGGACATGGCGGGCCTCTGCAAGCCTTTTGCCGCGGGCAAGCTGGTGTCGGCCCTGCGGGATGAGATCGGCATCCCGATCCACTTCCACACCCACGACACGTCGGCCGCCCAGGTGGCGGCGGCGCTGGAGGCGGCCAGGAGCGGCGCCAGCGTGGTCGATGCGGCCTTCGCGGCGTTCGCCGGGCTCACGAGCCAGCCGAACCTCAACGCCCTCGTCGAGGCGGCCCGCAACACCCCGCTCGACACCGGCCTCGACCCCGAGCCGCTGCGGCACCTCTCGCACTACTGGGCGGCCGTCCGCGAGCACTACACCGCCTTCGAGTGCGGCATGAAGGCTCCGGACCCCGACCTCTACCTCCACGAGATGCCGGGCGGCCAGTTCACGAACCTCCTCGAGCAGGCCAAGGCGCTTGGCCTCGGCGACCGCTGGGAAGAGGTCTGCCGCGCCTACGCCGACGTGAATGCCCTCGTGGGCGACATCGTGAAGGTGACGCCGACGAGCAAGTCAGTGGGCGACCTCGCCCTGCTGCTCGTCACCAACAACATGAAGGCGGCGGATCTCCTCTCCGACTCCCGCGAGCTCGCCTTCCCCGAGTCGGTGATCGACCTGCTCGCCGGCCGCATGGGCCAGCCGCCGGGCGGCTTCCCGCCCGACGTGGTGAAGCGGATCGTCCGCAAGGCCGACCTCGTCACGGGCCGTCCGGGCGAGTCGCTCGCGCCGGCCGACTTCGCCGGCGCGGAGAAGAAGGTGGCCGAGGTCGTGGGGCGGAAAGCCTCGCCCAGGGAAGTGCTCTCGTGGCTGCTCTATCCGCGGGTGTTCGCCGACTACGCCGCGCACCGCGGCAAGCACGGCGACGTGAGCGTGCTGCCGACGCCGGCCTTCCTCGAGGGGCCCAAGCCGGGCGAGGAACTCTCGGTCGACATCGAGCCGGGCAAGACGCTCCTGATCCGCCTGCTCACGGTCGGCGAGCCGCATGCCGATGGCACGCGGACGGTGTTCTTCGAACTCAACGGCCAGCCGCGGAGCGTGTCGGTGGCCGACAAGAGCCTCGAGGCCAAGGTGCAGAAGCGGCCCAAGGCCGTGATCGGCGACGCCCGCGAGGTGGGTTCGCCGATGCCGGGGCTGATCGTGACGGTGGCCGTGAAGCCGGGCGACGTGGTGACGAAGGGGCAGAAGCTCCTCTCGCTCGAGGCGATGAAGATGGAGACCACGGTCTACGCCGAACGCGACGGCCGGCTCGCCGAGGTGCTCGTCACGCCCGGCACGCCCGTGGAAGCGGGCGAGCTGGTTGCACGTTACGCTGACGCGTAACGGCACGGCTCCTGCCGGAAGCGTAACCGCGTGAGCGGTACGACCGCCCGCATCGCTTACGCGACGGCTTCCGCAAGCGCGAACTCAGCTCGGGGCTGCCCGTGCCCCGGGAGCCGGCGTATGTCGCCAAGCGAAGCCACGATGGCGAAGCGCAGGCGACATCCGAGTGAGCCTCGGCCCGGAAGGCCGAGGCGAACGACCGGCGACGGGGCACGGGCAGCCCCGAGCGGCGCCCTGCAGCAAGTCCGCATCGCTCACGCGATGGCGGCTTCCTGAAGCGAGCTCACGCGATCAGGCTTCCTGATGCGGCGCGACGTCAGCCCTGCTCGAGTGACGCCCTGATCGCCGCGAGTTCCTCCGCGGTGCCTGAGCCCGCGCGGTCGAGCCTGCCGCAGCGGCGATACCAATACCGCGCGTTGCCGGTGTCGCCCTCGATCGCGTGGAGCACCGCGTGGAGCCAGTCGGCCGTCGCGTCGCCCTCGTGCCGCTGGGCGAGGTCGTGGGCCTCGTCCCACGAGCCGGCCTGGGCCAGCTCCACGCCCCGCAGCAGGTCGTCGGCCTTCGTCACTTGACGAGGTCCTTGAACACCTTCCGCACCTTCTCCACCTTCGGCGCCGCCACGGCCTGACAGTAGGGCTGGAACGGGTTGGTGGCGAAGTAGTCCTGGTGGTAGTCCTCGGCCGGATAAAAAATGGTCGCCTTCGTGACCTCGGTGACGATCTTCCCCGGAAACACCTTGGCCGCGTCGAGCTTCGCGATCACCGCCTCGGCGATCCGCTTCTGCTCGTCGTCGTGGTAGAAGACGCCCGAGCGATACTGCGTGCCCACGTCGGCTCCCTGCCGGTTGAGCGTGGTCGGGTCGTGCGTGGCGAAAAACACCTCGAGCAGCTTCTCGAAGGGCACGACCGCGGGGTCGTATTCGATCTCGATCGCCTCGGCGTGGCCGGTCTGGCCGGTGCACACGTCCTTGTAGGTCGGGTTGGGCACCGCACCGCCGATGTAGCCGCTGGTGACGCTCGTCACGCCCTTGATCTCGGCATACACCGCCTCGGTGCACCAGAAGCAGCCGCCCGCCAGCGTGGCCTTCGCGAGCTTCGGTTCTGCTGCTCCACTCGTTCCGCTGCCCATGGTGATGCTCGCTCCTGCGACGATGATGCCGACCGCGATCCGACGATGCATGCGATTCATGACGACCGTCTCCGTGACCCCTGGATTGTAGGAAGGTCGGCCGGATCGACGACGAACCGGAGGGGCTTCTCGGCCCAGGTGCCGGCATAGGCCACGCCGATCCGGGGCGTTCGCCGGACGAGCCGCGGCGGCACGCGGATGCCGCTGACCTCGAACCAGAGGCCCCCGCGGCGGGAGGCCGAACGGCCGTCGAACGACCGGTCGATCCCGAGGGCCTTGGTCACCCGGCCCGGGCCGACGTGCCCGCCCACGCCCCGGATCAACACCGCGGCCGGCACCCCCTCGCCGCCGGTCACCACGTTGAGCATCCAGTGGACGCCATAGCAGAGATACACGTACCAGCGGCCGGCGGGGCCGAACATGGTCGCGTTCCGCGGCGTCATCCCCTTCGAGCCGTGGCAGGCGAGGTCGTGGGCCCCGAGATAGGCCTCGGTCTCGAACACCACGTGCCGCGTCGGCCGCCCGTCCGG
This sequence comes from Pirellulales bacterium, assembly GCA_044337845.1. GTDB lineage: Bacteria > Planctomycetota > Planctomycetia > Pirellulales > UBA1268 > QWPN01. The sequence goes on from JBIIMU010000007.1 coordinate 4,435, forward strand.
CCCCGGCATCACGAGCCACGCCCCGAGCAGGTCCCGCGCCACCCGATCCGCCGGCCGCGCGAAGAAGTCGGCGGCGAGCGGGCGGTGGCGGCGGGGATGGGCGAACGCGGCCATATCCGGCATCATACCGCTCCGCCCGTCTCCCCCTCACCGCAGGCCCCGCTGGATCATCATGGAAGCAGGCATCGTCGGACTGCCGAACGTCGGCAAGAGCACGCTCTTCAACGCCCTCACCCAGTCGAAGGCGGCGCAGAGCGCCAACTACCCCTTCTGCACCATCGAGCCCAACGAGGGGATGGTGAGCGTGCCCGACGGCCGGCTCCAGCGGATCACGAAGTTCATCCCGCCGCAGAAGGTGATTCCGGCGGCCCTCAAGCTCGTCGACATCGCCGGGATCGTGAAGGGGGCGAGCGAGGGCCAGGGTCTCGGCAACAAGTTTCTCTCCCACATCCGCGAGGTGGACGCGATCCTCCAGGTGGTCCGCTGCTTCGACGACCCCGACGTGATCCACGTGGCCGGCAAGGTCGATCCGCTGTCCGACATGGAGACGATCGAGATCGAGCTGATGCTCGCCGACATCCAGCACCTCGAGAACCTGATCCCCAAGGCGGAGCGGGCGGCGAAGGGGGCCGACAAGGACGCCAAGCTCAAGGTCGAGGTGATGAAAAAGTGCCTGGCGTGGCTCGGTGACCAGAAGCCGCTGCGGACACTGACTCTCGACGACAACGAGAAGCAGGCAGTCAAGGAGCTCGGCCTGCTGACCGCCAAGCCGATCCTCTACGTGGCCAACGTGGACGAGACCGACGTCGAGGGCAAGAGCCCGCTGGTGCCGGCGGTGCGGGCCGCGGCGGCGAAGTCGGGCGCCGAGGTGGTGCCGGTGTGCGCCAAGCTCGAGGCCGAGATCGCCGAGCTCGACGAGGCCGACCGGGCCGAGATGCTCGAAGGCGCGGGGCTCGCGGAGCCGGCCCTGGCCGTGCTCGCCCGGGCGGCCTACAAGACGCTCGGCCTGCAGAGCTACTTCACCGCGGGCGAGAAGGAGGTGCGGGCCTGGACGATTCCCGTGGGCGTGACCGCTCCGCAGGCCGCCGGGGTGATCCACACCGACTTCGAGAAGGGCTTCATCCGGGCCGAGATCTACTCGCTGGAGGATCTCGAGACCTACCAGAGCGAGAAGGAGATCCGCGCGGCGGGCAAGCTCCGGGTCGAGGGCAAGGACTACGTGATGCGGGACGGCGACATCTGCCACTTCCTCGTCAACAAGTAGCCGGCCGCCGACTCACGCTCCAGCGGCCCCTGGCGGGGACCTCCGCCCTGCCAGCCCGCATGGCCGTGCTTGCCGTGTCACGCTCGGGAGGCAGCCCTTTTTCTGCGCGGGCCCTTGTGGCGAAGTCATGGCGCCGGGTCGTCCTCGCCGGCGAAACCGCCTGACAGGCCGCCAGTGGCTTCTTGAATCAGCGGATCGAGCCCGCGCAGCCTCCAGCCTCGGCAGAGGTCGCGGATCGCCGCCATGTCGGCGTCGGGGTTGCGGGACAGGAGTTCCACGATGTCGGCCCGCGACTTCGTGCCGCCAACGCTACGGCCCCGATGACCAGTGCCTCGACGCCTTGTGATTCAAGGACGCTGGCGACCTCTTCAGCGGCCCGAATCACCTCCGCGGGGTCGCTCATCGGTCAATCCTTGCGGGGCACCGGGCGGAGCCCCGCGAATCGCGTGGCCAAACCCAGCGCCGCCTTGACCCGCTCTTCCACCGTCATGCGACGGACGCGATCGATCTCGGCCTGCCGCGAGGCGGCATGACTAACGCTCGGACGGAGTGGAAGAAAAGCCTGTTTGTCGCCCATTCCACGATCGTACGAGAAACACGCCCGGTGTTCCAAACCGTGATTTCGGAGCCGCCGCGCCGACCAGTCGACGCGGCGGCCCTTCATGACGCGTTCTTACTGGGAATCCGTCACCAGCTCGCCGCCGGCCCGTGTCACCATCGCAGCGAACACGCGGATCTCGACGCTGTCGTTCACGCTGCGGACCGAGCCGTCTCCCATCAGCACGTTCACGAGGCCCGGGTGGAACGAGTAGGGATCGCTCGTGCCCTCGCTGCCGTACTCCGGCCCCTTGAACGTGGCCGTCTCCACGCTCTCGCCGTTGGTCACGTTGATGGCCTGGACCGCGTTCGAGCCCACGGCGGAGCCGTCCGCCGCCGCCCCCTTGAACGCGAAGTCGCTCGCCGGCCGGCACCAGCCGCCGCCGTTCACCCGCGTGGTCGGAAAGTTTTCGACCCGTCGTCCACGCACGTACTTCGCCGGCCGCCCCGCCGACTCGCAGAGGGCGATCGTCTTCGACAGGCCGTCGGTGCACTGGTCGATCTTGGCCCGCGTCCGGCCGTTGTAGTCCTTGGCGAGCAGCCCGGACGCGATGCTGCTGTCGGCCGTGCCGCTCGACACCACCCGCTGCGAGCCGGCCGCCACCACGTCCACCTTGCCGGCCAGGCGGTTGTCGACGAACGTGGTGGGAGAGTAATCGGTCGTGGCGCAGAACCAACCCTGCGACGCGAAGCCCGTGCGGTTCGGGAGCGGCACGGCGGGCCCGGTGCCGAAGCTCGGCGTCGAGGCGGTGTCGGGGTCGCCATCGAAGCTCTGCGATCCCTCGGGATCCGATGGGCAGTCGAGATGCGGGATCCGGGTCATCACCAGCACGGCGTTGGGGATCGTCCTGCCCGACCCCGCCCGCACCGTCGTGGAGCTCCAGTTGGCTCCGGCCGCGTCGAAGTCATAGGCGGCGGCGAGCGCCGTGTCCTCCCAGTAGGGCAGCGTCCGCGTGACCCACGAGACGCGGCCGTTGGGGCCGGACGGTGGCCGCGAGCTGCTCGGCAGGTAGTTCCTGGCGCTCTGGAACTGGTGGATGGCGAGTCCGGACTGCCGCATGCTGTTGGTGCATTGCGAGCGTCGCGCCGCCTCACGGGCGGTCTGCACAGCGGGGAGCAGCATGCCGATCAGCACGGCGATGATCGCGATCACGACGAGAAGCTCGACGAGGGTGAAACCCCGGGCGGTCGCGGCGCGAACACGGGCGATCCCTTGGCAGGTCTACCCTGGTGATAGACACTGGTTCCATTCATGGGGGCAGGTCACTCTTGCCGCTCACCAAGGTGGTGGCGATCTCGCATGCCTCCAACAGCCTCGGCACGATCCTGCCGGTCGAACTGATGACGGGCATGGCCAAGGCCATCGGCGCCCGCGTGCTCGTGGACGGCGCGCAGAGCGTCTCGCACTTCCCGGTGGACATGCGACGGATCGGCTGCGACTTCTACGTCTTCTCGGGCCACAAGATCTTCGGCCCCACCGGCATCGGCGCCGTGTTCATGACGCAGGAGGCCCAAGGGGCGCTGCCACCCTGGCAGGGCGGCGGCAACATGATCAAGGACGTCACCTTCGCCCGCACCATCTACTCCGAGCCGCCGGCAAAGTTCGAGGCCGGCACGCCCAACGTCGCCGACGCCATCGGCCTCGGGGCCGCGCTCGACTACGTGACGGGCCTCGGCCGCGAGCGGATCGCCGCCTACGAGCACGAACTGCTCCACTACGCCACCGGCCGGCTGACGGCCATCGACGGCCTGCGACTGATCGGCACCGCTCGCGAGAAGGTGGGCGTGCTCTCGTTCGTGATCGACGGCTGTGATCCGATCGACGTGGGCAAGGCGCTTGACCGCGAGGGGATCGCCGTGCGGGCTGGCCATCACTGCGCCCAGCCGTCGCTGCGGCGTTACGGCCTCGAGGCGACGGTCCGGCCTTCGCTGGCCTTCACCAACACCCACGGCGAGATCGATCGCCTCGCCGATGCGATCACCGCGATCGCCCGCCACCGCCGCTGACCCCGAGTCCGCATCAGTCGCGGCTCGTCAGAAAGCGTAACGCCGGAAGCCATACGACCATCCGCATCGCCCACGGCTCCTCAGGAAGCGTAACGGCGTGAGCCGTACGACCGTCCGCATCGCTCACGCGATGGCGGCTTCCTGAAGCACGAGCCCTCTCACGACCCCGCGCTACCCGACGCGACCGGCTTCTCGTCGCGGAGGTGCTCCGGCAGCCAGTCCTTCTCGGCGTCGTCCGGGGCCACGGTGCTGCCCGCGGCGTCCGGGGCGTAGCCCTGCATGTACTCCTCCTCGTGCTCTTCGCGGGCACTCGTGCCGAAGAAGGAATACATCACGGGCACCAGGATCAGCACGAGGGCCGTCGTCATCATTAGCCCAAATGCCATGGCCGTCGCCATCGGCACCAGGAACTGCGCCTGAAAGCTCTTCTCCAGGAGCAGCGGCATCAGGCCGCCGATCGTCGTGATGCTCGTGAGCAGCACCGGCCGGAAGCGGAGGCAGCCGGCCTCGCGGAGGGCCGCCCGCAGCGGATGCCCCTCGCGAACGCGAAGATTGATGAAGTCGATGAGGCAGATCGAGTCGTTGACCACCACGCCCGCGAGCGCCACGAGGCCGAACATGCTGAAGAGCGTGAGCGGCATGCCCATCAGGGCGTGGCCGAACACCGCGCCGGCGATGCCGAAGGGGATCGCGCCGAGGATCAGGAACGGCTGGAAGTACGACTTGAACTCCATGGTGAGCAGCACGAACATCGCGACGAGCGCCACCACGAAGCCCACGCCGAGGCTGCGGAGCGACTCGTTCGACTGTTCCTGCTGGCCCTCCCAGCGGACGCGAACCTGCGGATACTCGGCGAGCAGGCCCGGCATCAGCCGCGTCTCCATGTCGTTGACCACCTGGGAACTGGTCATCGACGTCTTGGCCACGTCGATGTCGGCGGTGACCGTGATCGACCGCTTCTGGCCGAGACGGTTGATCTCCGAGTAACCCCGCTGCACCGAGACGTCGGCCAACTCGCCGATCGGCCGCTTCACACCGTCGGGGCCGCTCACGCGAATGTCCTCCAGAGTGGCCAGACTGCGTCGCTCCTCCCGCGGATAGCGAACCATGAGCTTCACCTCGTGCCGCCCCCGCTGCAGCCGCATCACCTCCTCGCCGTAGTAGCTCGCCCGGACCGTGCCGGCGAGGTCCGAGAGCGACACACCCATCGCCTCGGCCCGCGGCTTCACCTTCACCTGGTATTCCCATTTGCCCGGCCGCGAATCGTCGTCGATATCGATCACGCCGTCGTACTGCATCAGCCACTCCTTGCACCGCTCCACGGCCGCCTCGAGCTGCCGCACCGACTCCGCGTCGGCCGGGGCGAGCAGCTTGAACTCGATCATCTTGCCCCCGGGCCCCATGTTCTCCGTGCCGAACAGCACCGACTCCGCGTCCGGGAAGTCGCCCGCCAGGCGCCGCCACTCGCTGATGAACTGTTCGCTGGTCACGTCACGGTTCTCGCCGTCGACGAGCTCCACGGCCACGGCGCCCACGTGGCTGCCGCTCAGCCGCGCGTCGGGCCCCACCTCCCCCTGGGACGAGACGTGCCCCACGGCCCGGTGCACGAACTCCATGATCGGCCGCGCGGACGGCGACAGCCGCTCCGTGGCCTCGAAGGCGGCCCGCTCCAGGCGGCCGGTCGCCTCCTCGGTGATGCCCGCGGGGGTGCCGTCGGGAAACACGACCTTCGCCATCAGCCGGTTGGCGTCGATCTTCGGCATCAGCTGAAACGGCGTGATCCCGCTGCGGACGATGCCGAAGGCCACGAGCAGCAGCCCCACCGCGATGGCCAGCACCGAGAGCCGGTTGTCGAGCGCGAGGTCGAGCGTGGGGGAGTAGACGTGCTTCACGAACCACTTCAGGCCCCGGTCGCACGCCCGCTGCACCACCGCCAGCACCGGCAGCAGGGCCCGCAGGGGATAGAGCACGATCCCAAGGATCGTGAACACGAGGTTCTTCTCGTGCGCCAGATGCCCGGGAAGCACGAGCGTGGACTCGGCCAGCGACATCAGCAGCGTGGTGATGAATGCGAAGGGCATCACCGCGATGAACTTGCCCATCACGCCCGACACGAAGCACAGCGGCAGGAAGGTGATCACCGTGGTGAGCACGCTCGAGATCACGCTCGGCACCACCTCCACCGTGCCGTCGATGGCGGCGGCGACGAGGCTCTTGCCCATGCGACGATGCCGATCGACGTTGTCGCTCACCACGATCGCGTCATCGACGACGATGCCGATCGCCATCAGGAAGGCGAACATCGAGAGCATGTTGAGTGTCTGATCGGTGCCGAACATCAGGGCACCGGTGCCGAGCATCGAAAACGGGATCCCCATCGCCACCCAGAAGGCGATCTTCAGATCGAGGAACAGGGCCAGCATCACGAACACGATCACCAGCCCCTGGAGGCCGTTCTCGATCAGCATCCGCAGCCGGTCCTGGACGTCCACCGACTGATCGGACCACGTGGTGAGCGTGTAGCCTTCCGGCACCTTCGCCTCCGCCACGTAGTTCTTCACGGCCGCGACCATCGCCAAGAGGTCCTCGCCGGAGCTGCGGTCGATCGAGACCACCATGCCCGGGCGGCCATTGATCTGGTTGGTGGAGGCGACGTCGGCGAACTCGTCGCGGACGGTCCCGAGGTCGCCCACGGTGAGCACGAGGCCGTCGGGGAGCGTGACCAGCGGCAGCTTCGCGATCTCCGCGCCGACGTACTTCTTGTTCTTGCCGCGGAGGAGGATCTCGCCCCGCTCGCTGCGGATCGTGCCGCCGGGAAGCTCGAGATTCTCGCGGCGGACGATCTCGGCGACCTTCTGGAGCGAGAGCCCGTACTTCCGCAGCGTCGCTTCCGAGATCTCGATGTCGATCTGGTAGTCGCGGGCACCCATCAGGTTCGCCGCCGACACCGCCGGCAGCGCGAGGAGGTCATCGCGGACCAGTTCCGCGATGTCCCGCAGTTCCAGTTCCGTCTCGGTATCGAAATCCGCTCCCTCGGGGGCGAGCACGCCCACCTTGATGGCCGGCGTGCGGAGCGTGACCTGCTCCACCTTCGGATCCTCGGCGAGCTCCGGCATGCTCGGAATCCGCTCGACCTCGGAGCGGATCTCCCCGAGCGTCTTCTGCACGTCCTTGACGCTGTCCTGCAGTTCGAACACGCAGTAGCCCATCCCCTCCTGGGCTACGCTCGTGATCTTCTTGATGCCCGTCACGCTGCGACAGGCCTCTTCGATCTTCTGGCAGATGCCTTCCTCGACCTCCTCGGGACCGGCCCCGGGATACGGCACCGTGACGAGCACGATCTCCAGGTCGAACTCCGGAAACACCTCGCGGCGCATCGACGCGAAGGCCAGCGCTCCCACGAGCAGGATGGCGATGACGAGCGTGTTCATCGCCGGCATGTTGCGGACCGTCCAGCCGACGATCGTTCTCACGTGGCGTCCTCCCTGGGGTGGGCCGCGGCCCGCACGGCCGGCTTCTCGGCCGCGGCGGCCTCGACCACGGCCATGCCGTCGCGGGGCGTGGCGATCTGGCTGACGACAACGCGGTCATCGGGCAGCAGGCCCGAGCTTTTCGACTCGAACACGAGGCGACCGTCCAACGCCTGAACGGGCCGCGGCTTCAGGATCACGAGCCGCCCGTCGCGCATCACCCAGACATCCCCGTTGGGCCGCTGCGCCTCCTCCGGAATCGACACGAGTGGCTCCGGCGAATCCACGTGCACGTGGACCTGCACGAACATTCCCCGCATCAGCGACCGTGGGGCCGTGGCGGGGAGATCCGGGATCGTGGCACCATACCGGTCGAGCGCCCGCACCGCGCCGGGATCGGCCACGATCACCCGGCAGGGGAGCGTGCGGGTCTTCTCATCGAGGCCGCGGCCCTGCTGCCGGGTGAGCACACCGGACCACTCGAAGGCCGCATCGCCGATCGAGAAGGTCACGGTGGCCGGTGTGTCGAGGGCCTCGCGATCCCCGGCGGGCGCCGCCTTGCGGCCGCCCCAGATTCGCGCCACGTCGTCCATCTCCAGGTTCGTCCGCACTTCCGCAACGCCGGTGTCCTCGATCGTGACGAGCGCCGCGCCCTTGGAGACGAACGAGCCCTCCTCGACCTTGTCCTCCACGATCAGCCCGTCCATCGGGGCGGTGATCGTGGTCCGCGTGAGGTCGAGCCGGGCCTTCTCGAGCATGGTGGCCGCCAGCGACGTGGCCTCGGTGAGCTTGTGCCGCCGCTTCTCGAGCACCCGCCGCTGGCCGCCCAGCGTGGTCACGGCGTTGGCGGCCGTCAGCTCCTCGCGGATCGCCCGGTCGTGCTCCGACTCGGTGACGATGCGGCCGGCCTTGAGGCCCTCGAGGCGGGCCGCCTCGCGGCGGGCGAGCTCCACCTGACGGCGTGCCAGGGCGAGCATTTCGGCATTCTGTTCGGCCTCCGCATCGATCTCCTCGATGGCCAGATCCGCCTGCCGGAGCTCCCGCTCCAGACGCTGCACGTCGAGCTCGTAGTCGCGGGGATCGATCTGAAAGAGCACGGTGCCCTTCGTGACCACCTGCCCTTCGTTGCACGCCGCCGTCTTCGCCGCCACGCGACCCGCGACCTCCGCGGCCAGCGTCACCTCCCGCAGCGGCACGACCACCCCGTCGCTCACGATCGTCAGGCCCTCGGCCACGTCGTCAACCGGAACGGTGCGAACGGGCATCGCGGCCACCGGCGGCTGCTCCTTCCGCAGTGGCGGCGGCTGGCTCCCCATGAACATGAAGGCGGCGATGCCGGCGCCGAGAATGACCAGCGGTGTGATCCAACCGAGGAGCGTTCGAACCATGCTCATGCGACGTCTCCGGGAACGGTGGGGCCGGGCAGGCGGGCGAGCGGGGCCGCGGCGCCGAGGGCGGCGAGGGTCAGGCGGGTGACGTGGTCGGCGATGGCCGGCGGGGTGTGGTAGGCGTCGATCTCGCCGGCCGGCACGAGCATCGCGACCACGCCCCCCGCCGCGCGATAGTGGAAGCACTGTCCGATCACGCTCAGGGCCACGCGGCGCAGCTCGAACGGCGGCAGCGTGCCCCCCGCGAGCTCGTCGAGGATGCCGAGCAGGACCCCGAAGTGCGGCCGGATGTAGTCCTCGACGAGTTCCCGGCAGGCCTCCGTCGGGTGGAGCACCTCCCGCATCATGAGCTTCACCTGCCAGGGGGCCTGGTCGTTGCCCAGCATGCGTTCGAGGAGGCTGCCCACGAAGTCCCGGAGCCGGGCCGGCGCCGGCGTTCCGGGCGTCCACTCCGGCCACGGCACCTGCCGGACCCGCTCCTGGTGGGCGTGCTTCACGCTCTCGATGTAGAGCCGGTGCTTGTCGCCGAAGTAGTAGTTCACCGCGGCGACGTTCACGCCCGCCGCCGTGCAGATGTCGCGGACGGTGGCCGCCTCGAAGCCCCGCTCGGCAAACTCGCGGCCGGCGGCCAGCAGGATCCGCTCTCGCGGGTCGCGGGCGTCGTCGGCGACGGGGCGGCTCAGGGCGGGCATAGGGGGTAACCACGGCGGAAAACGGCGGATTCAAACGCCCGTTTGAATCGATTGTATAAGCAGAAACCGCACCGTCCAACGTCGATTAACTGGCGGCTTCTCGGGAACGAGCCCACCGTGCGGCCGGTCCGCATCGCTCACGCGATGGCGGCTTCCTGAAACCCGAGCCGCGCGGCGGGCCTGGCGATCCACGCGTTGCCCGGTTCAGCCGCGGCGCGGAAGGCCTGGGGCGAGGGCCAGGTGGCATTCCGGATGCCACCTGGCCGACCCGCGACCCACCGGAACCGGCCGCCCGCCTGCAGCACCTGCCATGAACGAGTTCCGCCCTCATCGCGGCGGAAGCGCCGCAGCCGCGATCACCGCCTCGGCGCATCGGCGGCCGCCAACGAGGGCCCCGTTGATCGACGCGGACCCGCAATGGTCGCCACAGATCCAGAGCCCAGGGGCCGCCATCGGTCCCACCAGGCGGCTCCGGCGGGCCGCCGGTGACTCGTCGGGCAGGGCGTGACGCACGTCAACCGTCGCGAGATGCCGCCAGCCCTCGACCGCCCGCCCGAACCAGCCCGCCGCCTGCCGCCGCACGGCATCGACGACCGCACCGCCCGACACGTCGCCGCGGGTGGACACCGTGACGAGCGACTGCCCCGTCGGGGCGTAGCCCGCGGCGACGTCGGAGGGCACGGTGAGGTTGTCGATCGGGCCGTCGGACTCGGCGCTTACGACGAGCGTGGGTCGCGGCAGCGGCGAGCGGTCGGCGGCGAAGGCGACCAGCCGCGTGGCCTTCCACCGCCGCGCCGCCAGCGACGGCCGCATCGGCTCCGGCAGCAGAGTCGCGGCCGAGGCACCGTCGGCGGCCACGACGACGTCGCGGGCGGCGTGCTCGGTGCCGTCGTCGAGGATCACTCGCCCCGGCTCGACGGCCCGCACCCGCGTGCCGAGCCGCACGCTGCCCTCGGGAAGGCGGGCCGCGAGCTGCCGCGGGATGGCGTCCATCCCGCCCCGCGGCAGGCAGGCGTTGCCGAGTGAGAACATCGCGAAGTCGAAGAGAAACACCGGAGCGGCCGTGTCGAGCGACTGCTCCAGGAACACGCCGCCGAAGAACGGCACGAAGAATCGGCGGATGAAGGCGTCGGAAAACCCGCGGGCCGCGAGCTCCTCCCGGGTGGACCGCTCGCCGGATCGCACCGCCGCGTCGGGATCGATCGCGCCGCTTCGCACGCCGCGAATCACGTCGCCGCGCAGCCACGCCGTCCGCAGGCCGTCGCCGATCCCGACGGCACCGGAGAGGAGCGAGCCGACGGCTGCAAGCGGTCGCCGCCACGGATCACTCACGCCCCGCAGGCGGCCCGCCTCCGCCACGAGGGCCCCGGGCTCGAATCGTCCCAGCCCGAGCGCTACGAGGTCGAGCTGCCGCCGGCCCTCGGGGTAGGCGTCGTTGTAGACCTGGAAGCCGCGATCGATGCGAAAACCCTCGACCGTGTCGGTGGCCACGCGGCCCCCCACGCGGTCGGCGGCCTCGAGCACCGTCACCCGCCGGCCGGCACGAACGAGCGCCCCCGCACAGGCGAGGCCCGCGAGCCCGGCTCCCACGATCACGCAGTCGGCCGGGGCGTTCATCGCGCCCCTCCGGCGAGCCGATCGGCGAGCATCGTGCCCGCCGCGACGCCGCTCGAAAACGCCCCCTCGACCCGCGGCCCGGCGAAGGCGTCCCCGCAGCAGAGGATCGGGGGCGACGACGACACGGCCACGACGGGGTCGGGCAGGATCGTCGTCGGCGTGGCGAACTTCCAGCGGTGCACCGACCGCTCGACGATCGCCGTCTTCGGGTCGCCGTCGATCCACGGCCTGACGGCATCGATGAGCACGGCCGCCACCTCGTCGGGCGGCACGTCGAAGTGCTCGCGGCTGAAGGGCCCGGTCGCGTGCACCGTGAGGGCCGGCACGGGCGAGATGCCCTTGCGGTGGTTGTCGGCCACCCAGGCCACGGGCCCCGCGGCGTCGCCTCCGAACTGGATCGCCCCGGGCTCCGGGAGAAGGCTCGGGCGATCGAGCACGAGCATCACCGTGAAGCACGGGTCGTAGTCCACGGTCCGCAGCCGCGCGACGGCCTGTGCGTCCACGCTTTCCAGCGCACCGCCCGCCGCCAGCAGGTCGAGTGCCTGGGGCACCGGCGCCGTGAGCACGCAGCCCGCCGCCTCGACGACCTCGGCCGCTCCATCCTGGCCCTCGATCGTCACCCGCACGCGGTCAGCCGCGACCGCCACCGCCGTCGCCTTGACGGCGGTCCGCACCTCGACATCGCCGGGGTCATTCGCCAGCCGCGCGGCCAGCCACTTGGGCAGATCGGTCATCCCGCGAGGGCCGCGGTACCGCGGGTGGCCGTCACCGACGGCGGGGCCATCCGCGGCGATGCTCCCGTCGCGGACGAAGCCCCGGCACCACTCCACGACCGCGGCCTCGTGCACCGCCTGCTCGATCACGGCGTGGAAGCCGGGCGTCCGCTGCGTGAAAAACTGCGTGCCGTGATCGCAGACCGCGCCGCCGAGCCGCCGGGTGGCCATTCGCCCCCCGACACCCCGCGACTTCTCCAGCACGAGCACGCGGCGGCCGTGGCCTCCGGCCCGCGCCGCCGCCATCAGCCCGGCGATTCCGGCACCGATCACGACGACATCGACGGTGGCCGGCTTCGTGTGCACGCGTGCGCTCGCTGGCGAGAGAAAACGACGGTCGACTCCGCCCCGCGGCGGAACGTCGCCACGTTATACCGGCAATTCGGATGGCCCTCAGCGAGCCGTCAGCAGGTCCGCATCGCTCACGCGATTGCGGCTTGCTAAAGAAGCGTAACCGCGTGAGCGGTACGACTGTCCGGAGCAGCCCCGAGCCCTGCGTGGCGATGTCCGCATCGCTCACGCGATTGCGGCTTCCTGACGTGACTCACGGCGGCGGAAACAGCATCCGCATCGGCTCGGTCGTCAGCGGCATCCGGCTCGACGCCAGCACCTCGCCCGCGGCACAGCCGGCCATCATGCCCACCGTCTCGGCGAGCGACCGCACCCGCGGGTAGATGTGGGCCTTCTCGGGCGGGAACTGCGAGGCGTAGCAGGCGATCGCGGCGAGCTTCGTCTCCAGGTGCGCCGCGATGTCGACCACCAGCGGCCAGTGGCCGGGCGGCACCTCCGCCACGCCCGCGAACAGGAAGTAGGTGAGGAACTGGGGCACCGTGTGCACCGGCAGGCCGGCGAAGGTGTCGTCCCACTTGGTGAGCCGCGAGTAGAAGACCGCCGCCTCGGTGATCGCCACGGCCTGGGCGTGGTCGGGGGAGGCGAGCGGCGTCTTGTCGCCGAGGCCGAGCACGAGCCGCGGCCGCCAGCGGCGAAACACCTTCGCCACGGCGACCCGCACCTCGAACTCGTCGAACAGCCGGCGGTTCGTGAAGGGGAGCGTGACGCGATGCACCACGCCGAGCGTCTTCGCGGCCGCGGCCGCCTCGCGGAGCCGCTCCTCGGGGCCGCTCGACCGGGGCGTCGGCTCGCCGTCGGTGAGGTCGACGATGCCCACCCGGAAGCCCTGGGCGGCGAGCAGCGCGAGGGTGCCGCCGCAGCCGATCTCGACGTCGTCGGGGTGGGCCCCCACCGCGATCACGTCGAGCGGCTCTGGCAGGTCGACCATCGGTTGATCACGCGGGCTTCGTGGCGGCGATCAGGAAGATCGGGTTGATCGCCTCGAACCGAATCCGGTCGAGCTGCTCGATGCCCCGCGCGATGTTCACCATCCAGTAGGCGGCGTCGCTCGACCGCGAGCGGAGCAGCGAGTGCACCGCCGCGAGGTTCTCGATGCTGTTGCAGGCGGTCACGAGCCGGCCGCCGGGCTTGAGCCGCTGCCAGGCCTGCTCCACGAGCATCGCCACGTCGCGGCCGCTGCCGCCCACGTAGATCGCGTCGGGGTCGGGCAGGCTGGCCCAGGCCTCGGGCGCCCGGCCGAGCACCGGATTGAGGTTCATCACGCCGAACCGGGCCGCGTTCTCCCGGATCAGGGCGTGGTCGTCGGGATCCATCTCGATCGCGTGCACGCGGCCTTCGCGGGCGATCCGCGCGGCCTCGAGCCCGACCGACCCGCTGCCGGCCCCCACGTCCCAGACCTCGCTCGCCGGCGTGAGCTGGAGTTCCGCGAGCGCCAGCGACCGCACTTCGGCGGGCGTGAGCAGCCCGCGCTTCGGCCGCGACTGGAGAAAGCACTCGTCGGGGTTGCCGAACAGCCGCGTGCCCACCTGGCCGGGCTTGTCGGCCACCTTCGCCTTGCGAACCAGGATCATCACGTTGGGCGAGGCGAACGAGTCCTTGGCGATGTCGGCGAGACTGCCCTGCGTGACCCGCTCGTCGGGCGAGCCGAGGTTCTCGCACACATACGCCTGGAAGGCGTCGATGCCCTCGTCGAGCAGCGCCCGCGCCACGGCCGGTGCGGGCCACTGGTCGCTCGTGAACAGCCCGGCGGTCTCGCTCGACCGCACCCGGTCGATCACCCGCTCGATCGACTGGCCGGAGAGGTTCGCCAGGAAGGCGTCTTCCCACGACTCCTTCACCCGTGCGAACGCCAGCTGCATGCTGCTGACGTGCGGCACCACCTCGAAGCGGTCCTTGCCGAGCTTCGAGCAGACGTAGCGGGCCGTGCCGTAGAAGAGCGGATCGCCCGAGGCCAGCACCACCACCCGCTTCGGCCCGGCCGCCTCGATGCGTTCGACGAGTTCCTCGAGGCTCGCCGCCGCCACGAGCCGCCCGCGGAGCGACTCCGGCACGAGCGTCGCGCACGACTCCGGGCCGACGAGCACGTCGGCGGCCTCGACGAGCCGACGGGCCTGAGCGGTCATGCCCTCGACACCGTCGTCGCCGATGCCGACGATCTGGACCTTCTCCGCAGCCACGTCGTGGGAATCCTCGGGGGTCGGGCGGCCGCGGCCGGCGTCAGGCCTGGAACGAACTGCCGCAGCCGCAGGTCTTCTTCGCGTTCGGATTGTTGAACGTGAAGCCCCGCTTGTCGATCCCGTCGTGGAAATCGAGCGTGGTGCCGTCGAGGAACAGGTCGCTCTTCTTGTCCACCACGACCGCCACGCCGTGCTGATCGGTGCGGCTGTCGGCCTTGGGATCGAAGGCCGTGTCGAAGCCGAGCGAGTAGCTGAACCCGCTGCAGCCGCCGCCGGCCACGCCCACGCGGAGCACGGTGTCGGGAGCGAGCTTCTGCTCCGTGATGATCTTCTTGACTTCGCTGGCGGCCTTCTCGGTGAGCATGATCGACATCGTGGCAACTCCTGGACTGGCGGTCACGGGGATTCGTCGCATCCCGACACACGCAAATTGTAGCCCCCTGCCCGCCCCCCGGAAAGGCCGGTCGTACGGCTTACGCCGTGACGCTTCCAGGAAGCCCAATCGCGTGAGCGATGGGGACCGCCTCGCCCCCAGGAAGCCCAATCGCGTGAGCGATGGGGACCGTCCGATCGGCGCGTCGTCAGAGCGCCCGCAGCCGGGCGATGCCGCAGGCGATGCGGTCCGCCGCCTCGTCGACATCGTCGTGCGTCGTGAATCTCGACAGCCCGAACCGCAGGCTGGCCCGCGCCTGATCGTCGTCGAGGCCGAGCGCCCCGAGCACGTGGCTCGGCCGGGGGTTCTCCGACGAGCAGGCGCTGCCGGAGCTGACGGCGAGCCCCTCCGCGGCCAGCGTGGCGAGCAGCGACTGGCCGTCCACGCCGGGCACCCGCACATTGAGATTGTTCGCCAGCCGCACCGCCCGCCCGCGGTCGTCGGTGGCGTCGAGGGCCGGCCCGTTGACCTCGATCCCGGGCACGTGGGCCGCGAGCGACTCCCAGAGCCGGTCGCGGAGGATTCGCGTCCTCGGCACCTCCGTGTCGAGCCCGGCGTCCGCCAGCCGCGCCGCCTCCGCGAGCCCCACGATCCCGGGCACGTCGAGCGTGCCGCTCCGCAGGCCCCGCTCCTGACCCCCGCCGAACACGAGCGGCTCCACGCGGACCATCCTGCCCCGCCGCCGCACGAACAGCGCTCCGCTCCCCTTCGGCCCGTGAAACTTGTGCGCGGAGAAGCTCGCGAGGTCGATGCCCATGGCGTCCACGTCGACAGCCACGCGACCGAGCGCCTGCGCGGCATCGACGTGGAGGATCGCCCCGGCGGCATGCACCAGCTCCGCGATCGTCGCCACGTCCTGCACCACGCCCGTCTCGTTGTTGGCGAGCATGACCGACACCAGGAAGGTGCCGGGGCGGAGGGCGGCCTCGAGATCGGCCAGGCGAATCCGGCCGGGCACGCCGTCGCCCCCCTGCGGCACCACCGGCAGCCGCGTGACCGCGAATCCCTCCCGCTCCAGGTGCTCGACCGGATCGAGCACGGCATGGTGCTCGGTCGTCACCGTCACCACGTGCCCGGGCGGGTCGCCGGCCGCCGCCAGCCGCCGCTGCCGCGCCGCGGCGCCGAGGATCGCGAGGTTGTTGCTCTCGGTGGCGCCGCCCGTGAACACGATCTCCCGCGGATCCGCCTCGATCGCGTCGGCGAACGTCTCCCGCGCCGCATCCACCGCCGCCCGGGCCTCGCGGCCCATCTCGTGCGTCGCGCTGCCGGCGTTGCCGTAGTGGTCGGTCAGCCACGGCAGCATCGCCTCGAGCACCAGCGGATCGAGCCGCGTGGTCGCGTGGTTGTCGAGGTAGATGGTGCGCAGCGGCTCGGTCATGTCCTCAACCGAGTTTACCCTCGCGGATCGCGTCGAGCGTGATCTGCGACCAGGTCTCGAAGCGGTCGCGGTCGGCGAGGAGCGACTCGAGCGTGGCGAATCCGCAGTCGACCAGCTCGCTCTCCCGCGAGGCGACGGCCGGCTTCTCCAGTTCCAGCACGTGCACGATCCCGAGGTGCACGCTCCCCACGGCGTTGGAATCGTCGTTGATCAGCCCCACGCACCGCGCCGTCCAGCCGCCGTCGATGGCGATCTCCTCGGTGATTTCCCGCCGCATGCCGGCGTCGTAGGAGGTGTCGTCGCCGTGGGCGCCGTCGATGCTCGAGATGTGGCCGCCGATGCCCAGCGACCGCTTGGCCCGCAGCCGGGCCTCGCTCTGGCCGCCGCCGCGGGTGTAGGCGAAGTAGTGCGGCGAGCCGGCG
>JBIIMU010000167.1:0-5952 GCA_044337845.1 Pirellulales bacterium
GACGTGGACCGCCGTCACGCGGCAGGCGGCCGTGCCGCTGGCCCTCTCGACCCGCCGCAGCGACACCGCGCGGACGATGGTGGTGGAGGCGGCCTGGCTGCGGACGCGACTGCTCCCCGGCAGCCGTGAGGACGTGGCCACCTACGTGGTGTCGGGCGCGACCGGCCCGATCGCGTGCACGCTGCCGGCCGGGCCGGCCGCCGCTGCCGCCCGCACGACCCACGAGGTGCTGCTCGGGGGCGCGATCGTTCGCGATGCGGTGCGGCCGGGGGGCGTCGCCGTGATCGAGCCGCCCGAAGCGGATCCGCGGCGCCGCTGGCGGATCGACATCCGCAGCGTGACGCCGCGCGATGCCGGCTGGCCCGGCATCGCGGCCCGGTTCGGGCTGCCGGAGCCGATCCAACTCGCCGCGCCGACGTTCGCGGCGCCGACGAGCGAGCGGCGGTTCTATTGGACGATTCTCGCCCGCGGCGACGAGCGGGTGGTCGGCGTGCCCGCCGCATGGAACTCGCAGCAGGTCTGGGAGCCGGCCGGCTTCGGCTGGCGGCAGCGGCCCGCCGTGACCGAAGCCGACCTGGCCGCCTGGATCGCCGCCGCCGACGACGGGGATGCCGACCGCGGGCCGCAGGCTTCCCGAGAGCCGCCGCTCAGCGGACGGCTGTTCGCGTTTTCCGGACTCGGGCCGCCGGCGCCGGTCGTCGCGTGGCTGGTGCCCGACTGGCTGATCCTGCTCGTCGCGTCGGGGGCATCGCTGGCGCTGGGCCTCGCGATCCTCTACCGCCCGTGGCTGCGGCGGGTGCCGGTGCTGGTCGTGCTGGCGGCGGCACTCGGCTTCCTGGCCGCGTTCGCTCCTTCCGTGGCGCCGCTCGTGGCCCAGGCGGCGCTGCCGGGCTGCGGCCTGGCCGTCACGGCGTGGGTGCTGCGGGCGGTGCTCGATCCCGCGAGCCGCGGAGCGGGCCTGCCCGCCGCGCCGCTGCCGCCGAGTTCCGTGGCGCTGGCCCGGGGCGGCGCGTCGCTCGTCATCGATCCGGCGGTGGCCATGGGGTCGACCGCGACCCGGCGGAGGCCGTCATGAACCGTCCGCGCGGCCCCGCGGCCCCGTGGATCGTCCTGATCCTCGTGGCCGTCGCGGGCGGTGTCGCTGCCGGCGAGGTGGTGGAGTTCAGCCGCGTGCGGGTGCCGGCCGGCCGGACGGGTGACCTGCCGCTCGGCGCCGACCGCTACGTGCCGATGCCCGTCGATGCCTTCGAGCGGGCGGTCACGCGGCGCGGCGCCGTCGCGGCACCGCGGCCGATGCTGGGCGCCGTCAGCTACGAGGCGGCGCTCGACGCCGCCGGCCGCCTGGCGGGCACGGTCGGGTTCGATCTCGAGGCCGAGCGGGCGGCGGCGCTCCCCGAGGTGGTGCTCGGGCCGCTCGAGGCGTCGCGGGCGACGCTCACGACCGCCGGCGGCGTCGGCGAGGTGGGCATCTTCGGCACGCCGACCGGAAGCGTCGCGATCCGCACGCCGGCGGCGGGCCGCTACGAGTGCGGGTTCGTCCTGCCCCCGTTCGACCAGCGCGGCACGGTGCGGCTTCCGCTGGCCGCCGCGCTCACGGCGACGGTGCGGCTGAGGCTGCCCGCCGACGTGCGGCCGGTCGTGGCCTGCGATCCCCCCGGATCCACGTGCCTCGTGCGGCGCGAGGACGATGCCTGGCTGATCACGGCGGGCGGCGCCGAAGCGCTCCTCGTGACGCTGCTGACCGCCGAGCCCCGGCCGTCACGGGTCAGGGTCTGGAATCACGTCCGCATCACCGGCCGTCGCGCCGAGGTCGCGGCCCGGATCGTCCCCGAGGACGTCTGGCTGGAGCGAAGCATCGAGCTCGTGCCCGCCGTCGGCCTGGTGCTGACGACCGCCGACGACCGCGGGCTCGCGACCTCGGGATCGGCCGGCGCGATGGTGCGGCTCGACCTGCCCGCCGAGCTGCTCGGCACCCGGTCGCCGTTCGACGTCCGCGGCGTCGCGCCGGTGGACGCGGACCGTCCGCAGCGCGTGCCGGTGGTCCGGCCGCCGGCGGCCACGTGGGCGGGAGGGGGAACCACGATCGTGGTCGATCCCCCGCTGGCACTCGAGTCGATCGATCCGCAGGAGGCGCTGGTGGTGGAGCCCGCGGCCGCCGCCGCATGGCCCGCCGCGGAGCGGCTCGGGGAATCGGCCGGCCGGGAGCGGGCGGCGGTGGTGCACGTCGAGGATCAGTCGGCCGCGGCGGAGGTGGTGTGTCGCGTCATGCGGCGGCCGGCCGACTTCGACGTCACCCGCGTCACGACGGTCGAGATCTCGCCCGGCGCGGTGGTGGGCCGGGCCGCATGCGACGTGCGGGTCGAGGCGGGGGAGGCCTTCGGCATCTCGGCCCTGATCGCACCGGGGTGGTTCATCGACGCCGTCGAGGCGGTCGACTGGCAGGCCGATCCGGGGCCCGATGCGGCCGATGCCGCGGAGTCGGGGCGGGCGCTGCCGGTGATCGACACGACCCGCGCGATCGACTGGCGGGTGGTCCGCACGCCCGGTGTCGCCGAACTGCGGATCGACCTCGCCGAGGCGGCCACGCGGAACCGGTCGCTCGGACTGCGGATCAAGGGACATCGTCGCGGCGTGCCGCTCGGCGGCACGTTCGTCACGGCCGACATGGACATGGTGCGGCTCGACGGCGAGGCGCCGGGCAACGCCCTGCTCGATTTCCGGGTCGGGCCGGAGGCGGTCGTCGAGATCGACGGCAGCCCGATCGGCATCCTCGCGGCCGAGGGGCGGTTCGCCCCGCTGGTGGAACCCGGCTCCGCGCGGGCCCGGATTCCCGGCGGTGTGCGGGCCGCCGCGCGGGAGGCGCGGCTCGTGCAGCGCCGGCCGCCGCTGGACGCCGACGTGCAGGTGCAGCTCGTCGCCCGCGACGGCCAGATCGCCGAATCGACCACGGTGACCTGCCGGCCCGACACCGGCACGATCGATTCGGTGGTGGTGCACTTCTCCGAGCCGCTCGGCGACGCGGTGGCCTGGACGCTCCTGAGCCCCGAGGGCACGACGGCCGTGCCGCGCCGCCTCGAGGCGGCCGAGGCGGGCCCGCGGAGCAGGCTGCCCCGCGGCATCGCCGAATCGTGGCTGGTGGAGCTGCGGCCCGCCGTGGAAGCTGCGGTGACGCTGCGGGCCTCGCGGACCCGGCCGTTCGCGGCCCCGCTGCCGGTGTCGCTGGCGTGGGTCGAGGGCGCCACCGAGGACCGCGGCACGCTCGTCGTCCGCGGCGCCGCCGGCGGCCGCCCGGCGGTCGTCAATCGCCAGCTCTGGGAGCTGCCGCCCGAGGCCGCCGAATCGGGCGACGCGGCGGGCGTGGTCGCGGAGTTCCGCTATGCCGGCCCCGATTCGTTCGCCGCCGGCGACGCGCCGCCCGCGGAGGTGGTGCCGGTGTCGGCGGCCGAGGCCCGGGCCTGGGCCTGGCACGAACGGACGACCGCGTGGTGCCACGAAGCGGGCCGCACCGAGTTTGAATCGGTGTACGACGTGGAGAACCGCGGCCGTGGCGAACTGGTGTTGGCCGTGCCGCCGGGCACCACGCTCCGCGAGATCGCGATCGACGGCGAGACGGCATCGTTCGACGCCACGCGGGCCTCCGCCGCGGACGTCGGCATCGAACTGCCCGCGGATCGCGTGCGGTGCGAGCTCGTCGTGCGGGGCGAGTTGGCCTCGGCGGGCGGTGCCGGCGTGCGGCGCGTCGAACTCCGGCCGTGCACGATCGACGCGCCGATCCTCGGGCGGCAGCTCACGCTGATGGTGCCGCCCGCCCTCGAGGTGATCGGGCATGGCCCCGCAAGCGAGCCGCGGGCCGGCGTGCTGGCCCGGCTCTTCGACGCCGCCCGCGTCGGGGAGGCGGCCACCGTCGGCAGCCCCGGTGGGGCGATCGGCTTTCGCCGCGTCGAGATCGCGCCGGCGGCGGTCGCGGCCCGCACGGTGCTCGTGGTCCGCCGGGACCTGCTCGCGTCCACCGCGATGCTCGTCTGGATTTTCGCCGCGGCCCTGGCCGCATGGGCCGTGCCCCGGGCCGGGGCGGCCGTGCTGCTGGGGTGCTGCGCGGCGGCGCTGGCCGCGCTCTGGATCGACGAGACGCTGGTCGTCGTGGCGCGGGCGGCATGGTGGGGCGCGATCACGGGCGGCGCGCTCGGGCTCACCCAGCGGCCGACCGTCGCGGCGCTCGTCGCGGCGACGATGCTCGCGGGCGGAGCGCCGCAGGCCGCCGCCGCGGAGCCGTGGCGGGTCTATTTCCCCGCCGACGATCCGGGCGTGGCGCTCGTGCCCGAACCGCTCCATCGCCTTCTCGCCGCGGACGACGCGGCCGCGGCCGCCGCCGTGCGGGTGCGGTCCTCCAGCCTCCGGGTGCCGACCGGGGAGAGCGGCGGCTGGGCACTCGCGCTCGAGATCGAGGCCGACCGCGGGGGCGTGCTCGTGGTCCGCCAAAGCGAGGGCTGTCGCTGGGCGCCGGCGGGCGACGCGGTGGCCGGTGCCGTGGTCGACGTGACCGCCGACGGCCGCGAGGCCCGCATCGTCGCCACCGCGCCGGGCACGCGCATGCTCACGCTGGGAGTCGTGCCGACGCCGATCGTTCGCGGCATGGTCGAGTCGTTCGACGTCGCCCTGCCTCCGGCGCCGCGGGCGGAGGTGATCGTGGCGGAGCCGGTGGTCACGGGCGGGTGGCAGTGCGACCGGGGCGATGCGGGCGGCTCGTGGTCGCCGGCGCGGACGCTGGACGATCGCTTCGACGTCTCCCGAGCCGTCGCGGTGCGGCTCGTCCGCTCCCGGGATCCCCGGCATCCGCTGGCCGCCGGCGTGCGCGACGTGACGAGCGTCAACGAGGTGTCGTGGTCGAGGGCCTCGTGCCGGCTGCGGGCGACGTTCGAGATCGCCGCCGGCTCCTCGACGATTCGCGCGGTCGTGGTGCGGACGAGCCCGGGGCTTCGGGCCGTGTCCGCTGCGGGCGGCGTCGAGGTTCGTCCGCTGGGGGGCGATCGCTGGGTCGCGGACGTCGCCGAGCCGGCGCCGGGGAGAACGGTCGTCGAGTGCGTCTTCGAGCTGCCGCTCGTCGATCCCGTGGGGGTGTTCGAGGTCCCCTCTGCCTGGATCGAGGGGGCCGAGGCCGACACCCGCATTGTCCGCTGCCTCGCCGACCCGGCGTTGGACGTGGTTCCGGAACTCCCCGCCGGCACGACGCTCTTCCGACCCCGGGATCCCGAACCGGCGCTCGCGGCGGCGTGGCGGACCGAGACGATCAGCGGCCCGCGAAGCCTCGAGGCACACGCGCCCGCCCCACTGTCGCGCGGCGTCGACGCCGCGGGATCCGACCGCGCGGCCCGCGTGACGATCCGCCGGCGTCCCGGTTCGATCGACGTAACGCAGCGGCTCGACGTGGCCTACGCCATCGATCACGTGGCGCTCACGCTGGAGGCCGAGATCGATTCGCTCGCCGCGCCGCTGACCACGATTCCGATCGAACTGCCGAAGGACGCGGTCGTCGACGCCTTCTCACTCCGGCAGCGGGACGGCGAGGAGGAGCGGCGCGTCGATGCCTTCGCGGCGCGGCCCGACGCGGAGCGGATGACCGTCGTGGTGCAGCGGCCTCGATCCGGCCGGTTTTCCCTGCAGCTGGAGGCCCGCGTGCCCGGGCCGCCACGGTCCGCGGCGCCGATGCCCCTGGTGCGGTGGGGTGATCCCGGTGCCGCCCCATTGACGGTCACGTGGCGTTCGGCCCCCGACCTCGCCGTGGACGTGCCCACCGACGACGGCACGGCGGCGGCCGACGTCCGCGACATCGCCTGGGGCGAGCCGGGGCCGCTGGCGACGGTGACCGCCCGGGAGTCGGGGGAGTCGCCGGGATCGTTCGGCGAAGCCGGCACCACGACGACGGCGCCAGCCGATCCGCCCGGCGCGGCCCTC
>JBIIMU010000168.1:0-5951 GCA_044337845.1 Pirellulales bacterium
GGCAAGCATAGCGAGGAGCAGGACGGCGCTCGGCAGGAGGTTCCTCGCGGGTGCGCCGCCGGTCGGAGGACCATGCTCGCAGCCGGCGGGATTTGTGAGTTATCCGCCCCGACGGAAGCATGCGGCTCCAGCGAGGCACACATCTCACCGGCTGCTGCGCGTGGCCTCCGACCGGCTGCTCCTCGGAGTGAGCGGGGCTGCCCGTGCACCGAGAGCCGGGCTATGGGAGCAAGCGCAGCCAGGATGGCGAAGCGCAGCGGACATGCAGTGAGCGGCGGGCACGATGCCCGTCGCGAACGTCCGGCGACGGTGCACGGGCAGCCCCGCGTGCAGCAGGACAAGGTCAGTCGCCGCTCGGCGGCTCGTACTCGAAGTCCTTCCACTTCATGGCGCGGCGGAAGGGCTCGATGCGGAGCACCACCTCGCCGTTGTGGAAGATGCGGACCGTGCCGCTCGTCTCGCTCACCGCCACCGCCACGCTCCGCGTGCGGCGGGTCACGGCCGCCGCCGCCCAGTGCCGCGCGCCGAGGCCCTTCGACACCGAGACGTTCTCCGCCGAGGCGTCGATGTAGCGGGCGGCGGCCTCCACGGTGCCGTCGGGGCCGATCACGAAGGCGCCGTCGAGCTGGGCGATCTCCTTGATGCCCTCGCGAACGCGGGGGTCGGTCAGCCGCCGCTCCGACCGGCCGTAGCCGCGGACCGGGTCGAACCCGGCCGAGTGGCTCGACTGGATCACCTTCCGCGTGTCGCCCACCACGAACAGCGTGCCGACCGGCTTGCCCTCGCGGCCCTCGCGGCCGATCTCGACCGCCAGGTCGACGACGAGCTTGAGCGTCTCCAGCGGCACCTTCGTCTCCAGGTTCCGCAGGTCGCGGACGGTGAGCTGGCCGAGGTGCTCCTCGAGCCGCAGGAGGCTCACCGAGTCGACCGTGCCCGCCTCGAAGCCGCTGTACACCGCCACGACCTGGGCGTCGGACCCGATCATCTCGGCGGCCACGCTCTCCAGGAGCGCCTGGGCGAGCCGCTCGTGCACCGGCAGGCCCGCCACGTCGAGCACCACCTGCTTGAGACCATGTTCGTCGGCGCCGGCCAGGTGGGCCTCGTCGTCGGCCGCCACGAGCACCGGCCCCGAGCTCGCCAGCTGCCGCAGCCGCGGCCAATCGAGCGGCTCCTCGACGAGCAGCAGGATCGCCTCGGCCTCGGTCGACTCGAAGAGCCGCACCGCAACGTCGAGCAGGCGTTCGAGTTGGGGGGTGACGTCGGCCGGGGTCATGAGCCCATTCCTGGCGAGCCGGGGCAGCGGCACCGGGAGGATGGGCCGACGGAATCGCCGGCGGCTCGGCCGGAATGCCCCGACGCCGAAGCGTACGCCGCGAGGCATCCGCCTTCAAGGACGTCCACCACGGACGTCGACCGAATGTCAGCGGCGGCTCTTCCCGTCCTGCGTGCCGGCGGCCGAAGGCTCCGGCCGCTCCGCGATCATGGCCGGCGGCTCGGCCGCCTTCATCGGGCCTTGGAAGGCCGCGATCCCGCCCGGCAGCACCACGCCCCAGGCCCGCTCCTGGTAGATGTTGAGCGCGTGCAGGGCATGGCCCAGCGGGCCGATCTTCCACTCCCGCGACGGCTCGCTCTGGAGCGCCCCGCAGAGATACTCCGCCGCCGCCACGACCCGCGGCTCGTACAGCCGTTGCTGGTCGAGCGAGGACACGAGCCACTCCAGGATGTGGCCCGTGGTCTGGATCTTGCGGTCGATGTCGTCCTCGCGGTCGGCCGGGTATTTGAACCACTCGGTGCTGAACGACCCGTCGCGATTCTGCAGCTTCGTGAGCGCGAAGTTCTGGTAGTCACGCACGTACTTGTCGGCCCGCAGGTAGGGTCCGTCGAGCTCGCCGGTCGCCCGCAGCCGCCGCTGGCAGCCGTAGGCCAGGCCGAAGAGCCGATGGGTGCCGCCGCACGGGGCGCCGCGGATCGGCTGGACGATCTCCTCCTCGACCAGCCGCGGCAGCGACCACTTCTCGCCGTCGCGGCTCTCCCAGGTGGCGTCGGTGGGCAGGTAGTGGGCCAGCGCGATCAGGGCGAAGGTGAGTTCGGTGTTCGGCTTGCAGGAGAGCTTCTCCTCCTCGATCAGGTCGGCGACGGTGAACGCCTTCCCCTGCACCTCGAGCGGTGAGTTGGCCGCCACGCGGCACTGCGCCAGGATCGCGAGGTACTGGGCCGAGTGCCCCTGCACGCCGATGCCCTTGAGGGCCACGACCCGCTCGCCGGACGCGGCGAGCATGACCTGGCCGCGACACCGGCCTCCCATGTTCGACCAGCCGATGGCGCTGACGAGATCGCCGCCCGGACCGCCCACGCGAACCTGGGTCGGGATGCCGAAGGCGATGAACCCGTGCATCACCTCCCAGGGCGTGTTCTCGGCGGTGTTCAGCGGCCGGCGCTGGTAGGTGGCGAGCGTCTGGGCGATCCGGGCCCGCAGCCGTTCGAAGCGGGCCGTCTTCGGCGGCGGCGCCCCGGTCCCCTGCAGCCGCGTCACGACCAGCGGCGGGGTCTGCCGCCGCGCCTTCGGCGACGGCGCCACGACGGCGGTGGCCGACGGCACGGGGGCCCTCGGCTTCGCGCGGTACGCCGGATTGGAGGCGTCGTCCACCACCTTCGCGGCGGCATGCTTCAGCGCCGCGCCGAAGGCGATCGCCTCGTCGATCGTCGGCTTCGCGGCGGCCGCGGGAGGCTTCGCCTTCGCGACATCGCCGCGCGTGGCCGTCGCCTCGCGGGGCTTCGCCGTCGCCTTGCGGGCGGCCGCCAGCCGGTCGGCCTCCTCCTGGGTCGGAGGCTGCGGCAGCGGGATGAAGGCGGGCGTGGGTTCCGCCTTCTTGATCAGGTTCTCGAAGAAGCGTCCCGGGCCTCCGCGGCCTCTCGACGGCGGCGCGGCCACCGAGGAGGCGTGGCCTGCGAGGACGAGGCATCCCAGGAACGCGACCGCCAGCAGGCCCGTCCGCCGCAGGCCGTTGCCGGGCGCAGGGACGTCGGTACACGGCGCCGGGCTGGGGGCGTCTGATCGAGGCATCACGAACCGTGGCGAGGGCTGAGACTTCGGGTGTGTGTTCGGGGTATCGACCACCCCCCCCCGCGAATCCCTGCGGCCGCCGGAACAGGCCCGAGGGTCGCGGCAGGCTCACGACTCCACCCAGCCCCCCTTGCTTGCCAGCGAGCTTTCCCAGGAAGCCGCAATCGCGTAAGCGATGCGGACGGTCGTACGGCTCACGCCGTTACGCTTTCGGAAGTCCCAGGAAGCCGCAATCGCGTGAGCGATGCGGACCTGCCCGCCTGCCGCGCGGCTCGGGGCCACCCGTGCCCCCGCAGCCGCTCAGTTCAGAACAGCTGCCGGAAGCCTTCGGCGATCGTCCACTCCGCGGTCGAGCCGTCGGGATCCGCCGCCCACTCCCGCCACTTGTTCACGTCGTCGCCGAGATCGCGGCCGCTCACCCGCTTCAGCGCGCCCACCGCCCGATACTGCACCGCGGGATCCGGGTCCTCGAGCGCCTTGGCCAGCACGGGCACCGCCGCCTTGTCCCCCAACTGCCCAAGTTCCCGCAGCGCCCGGAGTCGGACGTCGATCTCCGAGTCGGTTCGGTAGCGGATCGCGAGCAGCTCCACCGCCTCGGGGCCGCCTCGCTCCCGCCACGCCGCGCAGGCCGCCGTGCGCACCCGCTCGTCCGGATCCTCCAGCGCCCCTCGACAGATCGACGCGGCGGACGGCGTGTCGAATCCCGCCGCCACCTCGAGAATCCCGACCCGAACCCGCGGATCGTGCTCCGCGAGCATCGCGTCCACCAGCGTGCGCGTGAACTCGACCTGGTCGGCGTGCGAGCCGGCCTTCGCCTCCTTGGCCTGGGCGGCGGTTTCCTCGAGCCGCTGATCGGCCGTCGCGCCGTATTTCCGCTGCTCGTCCAGCGTTTTCTGGCTGGTCGTCAGCTTCGTCCACGCGCGGCAGCCCACGGCGGAGAGGCTGCAGCAGATTACGACGACCCGCGCCGTCCGGCTGCGGGACAGCCGCCCGAAGGTGCATGCCATACTCGACCGGTCTCCAAAGGGGGCGGGAGACTAGCGGTGGGCTTCCGTCCGGAGAAGGGCAAACCGGCGGACTGGCCTTCCCCGACGCGAACCGACCTGCTCGCATCCACCCTCTCCGCCCTGCCCCAGGCCGTCGCCCATGCCCTCCGCCCTGCCCAGCCTCGTCGTCCTCCTGCTGGCGGCCGCCGGCGTTCTTGCCGCGGGGCCGGCCGCCTCGGCCGAGGAGCCGGCGGACCGGGCACGGCTCGAACTTCGCGTGGGCGGGACGACCTCCACGGTCGATGCCGCGATCGTCGTGGAGGCGGCGGACGGGGGCATGCTGCTCGAACTCGACGACCAGCGCTACCGGCTCGTGCCGCCCGGAGGCGTGGCGGCTCGCCGGGCGGCCCCGCCGCGGGCGGCCGCGGAGTCGCCGCGGGCGTTCGGGCAGCGGGTGCTCGCGGAGCTGCCGGCGGGATTCAGCCTGCTCACGACGCGGCACTACGTGGTCTGCTTCGACACCTCGCGCGACTACGCGCAGTGGTGTGCCGCGCTCTTCGAGCGGCTGCACGAGACCTTCGGCAACTTCTGGTCGCAGGCCGGCCTCGAGATCGTCGATCCCCCCCGGCCGCTCGTGGTCGTGATCTTCGCCGATCGCGCCGCCTACGAGCGGCACGCCGCCGGCGATCTGGGAGCCGCGGCCGACCGGGTGGTCGGCTACTACAACCTGATGTCGAATCGCGTGACGACCTTCGACCTCACCGGCACCGACGGACTCGCCGCCGGGGCCACGCGTCCGGGCGGGGCGGCGGCGGAGATCATGGCGAGTCCGGCCGCCGCGGGGCTCGTGTCCACGCTCGTGCACGAGGCGACGCACCAGATGGCCTTCAACTGCGGCATGCACCGCAGGCTCGCCCCGGTGCCGCTCTGGGTGAGCGAGGGCATCGCCACCTACTTCGAGACGCCCGACCTCGCGGCCGATCGCGGCTGGCGGGGCGTCGGGGCGCCGAACCGGTCGCGGCTCGACCAGTTCCTGGCGGGCTACCGGGAGGGCGACATCGCCGCGATCGTCGCGGCCGACGACCGCTTCCGCGACGCGGATCGTCCGCTCGACGCCTACGCCGCCGCCTGGGCGCTCACCCGGCATCTCACGGAGTCGAAGAAGGCCGCGTTCATCGCCTATCTCCGCGACCAGGCGGCGAAGCAGCCGCTCGCGGAGGAGTCGGCCCCCGACCGCACGCGGGCGTTCGAGGCGGCGTTCGGCGGCTCCGTGGCGGCCCTCGAGAAAGACGTGGTCGCGTCGGCCGCGCGGCTCCAGTCGCGGTTGCGGCGGCGATGACCCCCGCCGCGGCCGCTGCTACATTGACCCGGATCACACGTCCGGAACCTCCTGGGAGCGATCCGATGCAGCGGCACGCGATCCGTCGGCGGGTGTCCCGCCGGTCCTTCCTCCAGTCGTCGGCGGCGACGACCGCGCTCGCGGCGGCCGTGCCCGGGGGCGTGTTCGCGGGCGGCAGCGACCGCCTGCGGGTCGGCCTCGTGGGCTGCGGCGGCCGCGGCACGGCGGCTGCGATCCACGCGCTCACCGCCACCGGGGGCGTCGAGGTCGTGGCGGTCGGCGACCGAGTCGCGGAGCAGGTGGCGGCGGCGGCCGCAGCGGTCGAGTCGATCGCGGCGGGGTATGGCAGCCGGCCGGTGCGCTGCGTGGGCGACGACGCCGCCGAGCTGGTGCTGTCCACAGGGGTCGACATCGTGATCCTCGCCACGCCCCCGCACCTCCGCCCCGTCGAGGCGGCGGCGGCGATCCGGGCCGGCGTGCACGTCTACTGCGAGCCCCCCGTCGCGGTCGATGCCGCCGGCGTCCGCTCGCTCCTCGCGGTGGGCGCGGAGGCGCGGGCCCG
>JBIIMU010000245.1:0-4724 GCA_044337845.1 Pirellulales bacterium
TGGCCATGACGGGTACAGTGGTGGCGAGAGGGACGGGACCGAAACCGTCCGGAATCCTACCCACCGCGGCCGTCCGCTGCACCCATGACGAAGGACACGCTGGCGTACGCCCTGCTCCTGATGCTCATCGGCCTCGGCGCGTACCTCGTGTGTCGGCCATCGCATCGGCACGAGCCCGACTGACCCGGGCTCACCGGGCGTAGAGTCGGCTCACACGCCGCCGGAAGCGGCGTCGCGGTCGCGGCAGACCTCGGCTCTGCCCGACCGCGTCCGCCGGCCGAGGCCATGGATGGCTCGCCCGGCGTGTATCTAGCACCGCACGTCGTCGGCCTTGCCCACGGCGCGGCGGAGGAAGTGCGGCGGCCGGAGGGTGTCGGCGGCCGCCTTGCGGCCCACGCCGTAGAACTCCGCGATCCGGGCGACGACCGTCCGCTGCTCGGCCGGCTGGAGTTCGGGGAAGATCGGCAGGGCGAGCGTCTGCTCGGCCGCACGCTCCGTCTCCGGCAGGTCGCCCTTCGCCCAGCCGAGATGGGCGAAGCACTTCTGCAGGTGGAGCGGAACCGGGTAGTAGATCTCGGTGCCCACGCCCCGCTTGGCGAGATGCGCCCGCAGGGCATCGCGGCTGTCGTCGAGCACCCGGATCACGAACTGGTTCCACACGTGCCGCCCGCGGGGCTCGTCGCCGGGCACGGCGATCCTGGCGTCGAGGTCGTGCTCCGCGAACACCTCGCGATACCGGGCCGCATTGATCTGCCGCGCGGTGGTCCAGGCATCGAGATGGGGCAGCTTCACGCGGAGCACCGCCGCCTGGATCGAGTCGAGCCGGCTGTTGATGCCGATCACTTCGTGGTAGTACCGCGGCTCCATGCCGTGAACCCGCAGCAGGCGGAGCGCCTTCGCCAGATCGTCGCGGGTGGTCGTGAGGAACCCGCCGTCGCCGGCGCCGCCGAGGTTCTTGGTGGGGTAGAAGCTGAAGCAGCCGACGTCGCCGAGCGAGCCCGAGCAGCGGCCGTGCCAGGTGGAGAGGATCGACTGGGCGGCATCCTCGATCAGGGGCACGCCGGCCCGGGCCGCGATCGGCCCCAGGGCGTCGATGTCGGCGGTGCGGCCGAAGAGGTGCACGGGCACGATGGCCCGGGTACGGGTGCTGATCTTCCGCTCCACGTCCCGCGGATCGACGAGATACGTCACGGGGTCGATGTCGGCGAAGATCGGGGTGGCACCGAGCCGGGTGACGGCGCTGGCGGTCGCGAAGAAGGTGTAGCTGGGGCAGATGACCTCGTCGCCGGCGCCCACGCCGACGGCCATCAGCGCCAGGAGCAGGGCATCGCTGCCCGACGCGCACGAGATCACGTGGGGCACGTCGAGGGCCTTGGCGAGTTCGTTCTCGAGTTCGGCCACATCGGGGCCAAGCACGAACCGGCCGGAGTCACAGACCCGGATGATCGCCTCGCGGATCGCGTCCCGCAGCGTGTCGTACTGGCGGTCGAGGGCGAGCAGCGGCACCGACGCCAGCAGGTCGGAGTCGGCGGCGGCGGAGGCGGGGGTGGCGGTGCTGCGGATCATCTCGGGTCGGGCTCCAGCTGTCGTGCTCGGGGCGGCGTGGTTCCGGTCGTCGGAAGGTTCGGCCCACGCTTCGTGATCGTCACGACCGTGCGGCTCGCTCCAGTGCATTCCCGGGCCAATCGGGCGGCGGTCGGGGAAATAGGCGAGCGGGAAACACGGGGTCAAGGGCAGGCGCATCACGCGCAGGACGGGCGGGCGTGGAAGGCTGGGCGGTCTGCCGGAAATGGCCGCGCCGCGGAAGTTTGACACCGGTGGGGGCGACACCCTAGATTCGACACGTTTTCCAGATTCGCGAGGTGTGTGCCCGCCCGAGCGGGTGCTGCGCGTGTCGAGGAGGAGAAGTCCGCGGCGGCTGCTTCGGCGGTCATCCGCGATTCGGATGGGATCCACGGCGATCACAGCTGTTATCGATCTGGGACGGATCGCCCAGCGGCTCGGCATCCCGCCCGCCAGCGTGCAGGCGGCCGTCGAGTTGCTCGACGGCGGGAACACGATTCCGTTCATCACGCGGTATCGCCGCGACCAGACGGGCGGGCTCGACGAGGAGGCGATCCGGCGGATCGCGGAGAGCGTTTCCCGGGCGCGGCAGCTCGCCGACCGGAAGCAGACGATCCTGAGGACGATCCAGGGGCAGGGCCGGCTGACCGACGAGCTGGAGGCCCGCGTCGCCGCCGCCGAAAGCTCCAAGCAGCTCGAGGATCTCTACCTCCCCTTCAAGCCCCGCAAACTCTCGCTGGCGGAGGTCGCGCGGCAGCGGCGGCTCGATCCGCTCGCCCGGGAGATCCTCGCCGCCGCCCCCGCCGTCGCCGATCTCGATGCCCGGGCCGCCGACTTCGTCGACGCCGACGCCGAGGTGCCGACGGTCGCCGACGTGCTCCTCGGGGTCGGGCACATCATCGCCCACGACTTCAGCGAGCGGGCCGATGTCCGGGAGCGACTGCGGGAGATCCTCTACCGGTCCGCACACCTCAAGAGCCAGCGGGTCGAGAGCGAGGGCAAGGCGCTCACCAAGGAGGAGAAGCACTACCGCGACTACTTCGACTACGGCGAGCACATCCAGCGGGTGCCGCCGCATCGCCTCCTCGCGATCAACCGTGGCGAACGGGCCCGGCTCATCAAGGTGAGGATCGAGGGGCCGGCCGACGAGATGCAGGCGGCGGCGGAGCAGGTGCTCGTGTCGCCCGAGCACCCGCATGCCGAGTTCCTGCGGGCCTGCGTTCGCGACGCGCTGGGGCGGCTGATCCTCCCGAGCCTGGAGCGGGAGATTCGCCGCGAGATGACCGACGTCTGCGAGTCGCACGCGGTCACCGTGTTCGCCCGGAACCTGCGGAACCTCCTGCTCCAGCCCCCGGTTGCGGGCCGCCGCGTGCTCGCCCTCGACCCCGGTTTCAAGAGCGGCTGCAAGGCCGTGGTGATCGACGAATGCGGCACGCCCCTCGACCACGCGGTGCTCCACGTGGTTGGCAAACAGGACAAGCGGCAGGCGGCCGCCGCGAAACTGGCGGACCTCGTCCGCACCCACACCTGCGCGGTGATCGCGGTCGGCAACGGGGCCGCCGCCCGCGAGACGGAGAACCTCGTCGCGGAGGCCGTGGCCGGAAGCCTCGCCGATCTCGACGTCGGCTATGTGATCGTGAACGAGGCGGGGGCGAGCGTCTACTCGACGAGCACCTACGGCAGGGAGGAACTCCCCGGCCACGAGGCCGCGATCCGCGGTGCGATCTCGATCGGCCGCCGGCTCCAGGATCCCCTTTCGGAGCTGGTGAAGATCGAGCCGGCCAACATCGGTGTGGGGCTCTACCAGCACGACGTGAAGGCCCGTCACCTGCATGCGTCGCTCGAGCAGGTGGTCGAGAGCTGCGTCAACTACGTCGGCGTCGATGTCAACACGGCCAGTCCGGCGCTGCTGCGGCGGGTGTCGGGCTTCAACCAGGCGACGGCGAAAAACTTCCACGAATGGCGGACGAAGAACGGCCCCTTCACGTCTCGCCAGCAGTTTCTGGAGGTGCCCGGGTTCGGCGAGACGGCCTTCGTGCAGGCCGTCGGCTTCCTCAAGATCACCGGCGGCACCAACCCCCTCGATTCCACGTGGATCCACCCGGAGAGCTATCCGGTCGCTGAGAAGGTGTTGGAGCGGCTCGGGGCCAGCCCCGCCGAGATCGGCAGCCGGCCGCAGTGCGAGGCGCTCGCAGATCGCGTGGCGACGGTCGATCTGGACGGCCTCGCCCGCGAACTCGGGGTGGGCCATCTGCTCCTCTCCGATATCGTCGAACAACTGGCCCGCCCCGGCCGCGACCCGCGGGAGGACCTGCCAAAGCCGTTCTTCAAGAAGGGTGTGCTGAAGCTCGAGGATCTGGCGGTCGGCATGGAGCTGCTCGGCTCGGTGCTCAACGTGGTCGACTTCGGGGCCTTCGTGGACATCGGGCTCCACGACAGCGGCATGGTGCACATCAGCCAGCTGTCCGACCAGTACGTCCGCGACCCGCACGACATCCTCAGCGTCGGCCAGATCGTGCAGGTCTGGGTGCTGGAGCTCGACAAGGCGCGGCGGCGGGTGTCGCTGACGATGATCCCGCCGCACGTCCGCGAACGGCAGCAGCGCCGTGAGGAGGCCCGCCGCGAGCAGAAGGAGCGGAAGGCCCGCCGCGCCGACGAGCCGGCCCAGCCCCGGGCCCAGGGCCAGTCGAGAGGCGGCCCGTCAGCGGGCGGGCAGGCGGCTCGTCCGCCACGCCAGCGACCGCAGCGGGGCGATCGCGGTCCGCGTCCGCCCGCAACGCGGGTCTACGAGGCCAAGCCGAAGGCGCCCCCGGCGCCGATCTCGAAGAAGATGCAGGAGGGCAAGGAGCCGCTCCGCACGTTCGGCGACCTCATGCAGTTCTACGAGAAGCGGCAGCACGAGGACGAAGGTCCGGCTGCCGCCGGGGACGACACGACTCCCCCGCAGAGTTGATGGCGGCGGCCCGCCGCGATGCCGGCCTCCATGCCATCCATGAGATCCATGCGGCCCATGCCATCCATGCGGAGGCCGCGGTCGGGCGACTACCGCTCGCGGAACGTGATCCGGCCCTTGGTGAGGTCGTAGGGCGAGAGTTCGACCTTCACTTTGTCGCCCGGCACGATGCGGATGAAGTTCTTCCGCATCCGGCCCGCGACGTGTG
>JBIIMU010000169.1:0-5938 GCA_044337845.1 Pirellulales bacterium
TCGACTTCTTGCCGAGCCGCTTGCCGATGATCTTCTCGATCCCCACGAACGTCCCGCCGCAGATGAACAGGATGTTCGAGGTGTCGATCTGGATGTACTGCTGCTCGGGATGCTTGCGGCCGCCCTGCGGCGGCACGTTGGCCACGGTGCCCTCGAGCATCTTGAGCAGCGCCTGCTGCACCCCCTCGCCCGACACGTCGCGGGTGATCGACACGTTCTGGCTCGTCTTGCCGATCTTGTCGATCTCGTCGATGTAGAGCACACCCCGCTGGGCCGCCTCGATGTCGAAGTCGGCGGCATTGAGCAGCTTGAGGAGCAGGTTCTCCACGTCCTCGCCCACGTAGCCGGCCTCGGTGAGCGTGGTGGCGTCGCCGATGGCGAACGGCACGTCGAGGATCCGGGCCAGGGTGCGGGCCAAGAGCGTCTTGCCGCAGCCGGTCGGGCCGAGCAGCAGGATGTTCGACTTGTCGACCTCGACGTCGCCCGCCTCGCGGCCGAGGTTGAGCCGCTTGTAGTGGCTGTGGACGGCGACGGCCAGCACCCGCTTGGCGTGGTGCTGCCCGATCACGTACTGGTCGAGGTGGGTGACGATCTCGCGGGGCGAGGGAATCGACGTGAACAGCTGCTTGGCGCTGCCGCGGCGCTTCTTCTCCTGGTCGAGGATCGACTGGCACAGTTCGATGCACTCGCCGCAGATGTAGACGTCACCCGGGCCCTCGACGAGCGGGCCGACATCGCGGTAACTCTTGCGACAGAACGAACAGAAGGCGTTCTTCTTGGTCGTTCCGCCGGCACCGCGGCGTCCGAGGCCGCCGACATCCTTCCCTGATGGCATCAGTTCATTCCCTCCCGTGCAGTGGCCTGTCGGACTCGACGGCTGGCCGGTGCCGGCCGTCGGGTGCGGGCGTGCCGAGCCGCGTCCGCGGTTCGACGAGTGTTCTTATGTTTCGGTATTCCTGCTCGCTCAGCACACCCCGATCGCGGAGATTTTTGTAGTCCCCGAGCGTTCTTTCCCATTCGGTACGGTCGTCCTGGCTCCGGAGCCATGCCCGCCGGATCGCAACGATGGCTCCGATCCCGGCCGCGACCAGCACGACGAGCAGGGCGAGGGCTGTCAGGAACGGAGGCAAGGGCCACCACCGCGGGACACCGGGGACGACAGGGCCAACGGCGGAAAAGCGGGCCGCGACCGGCCTCCGTGCCACCGCTGCGATGGATTATGTCAGTCTTCACCGCGCCGGGTCCAGAGAAATCCGCCCTGCTTTCCCAGAGCCCGCAATCGACGCCATTCCGACCGAGGCCCGTCGACCGTAGCGATTTCGGGGGCTGTGACGAAAAAGTGTGACTCTGCTGCCGGGCCGATGCCGATCTGGGATGCATGGCGTCCTTTTCCGGAAATCGAGCGGACCTGAGGTGCCGACGGCCTTGCCGCTTGCTCGTGGCACTGGCGGCGCTGGCGATCCTCGCCGGCCGAGCGCCGGGCCAGGATGCCGCCCTGCCGGGACTCCCCGAGCTCGTGCGGACGAAGCACCGGGTGTTCTCGATCCCCTTCCGCATCCCGAAGAGCGAGGATCCCGACGCCGACGCGGCCCCCCAGAAGGTCGTGCTCAACGTGTCGACCGATCTCGGCGTGACCTGGCGGGCTGCCGGCGAGGCGGCGGCCTCGGCGACCTCGTTCACGTTCCGCGCCGACACCGACGGCGAATACTGGTTTCGCCTGCGGGCCATCGACCGCAAGGGCCGCTCGCGTGGCGGCGAGGGCCCCGACATCCGCGTGCTGGTCGATGCCGCCGGACCGCGACTCACCGGTCGCGTCTGGAAGGGGGGCGACGGCGAGATCGTCTGTCGGTATGCCGCCGCCGACGACTCCCTGAATCTCCAGTCCCTGAAAGTGGAGTACCGCGGCCCCGGTGACAACGGCTGGAAGACCATCGCCCCGCAGGCGGTGCTCGCCCGGGAGAATCCCGCCCACCTCGTGGGCGAGGAGATCTGGTGGGCCGGCGAGAAGGTCGAGGCCCTGACCGTGCGGATCTCGATCACCGACTCGTCCGGCAATCCGGCCGTCAAGCAGCTGACGCTCGAGCCCACCGATCCAGGCGTCGATCAGGCCGCGCTCGCCAAGGAGATCGGCGTGCCTCCCCTGCCGGAGCAGGCTGCGGAGACCGCGGTCGGCGACGCCTCGCTCGCCATCCCGGCGGCCGCTGCCCCTGCCGCGCCGCGGACGCGGGATGCCGGCCAGCCGTGGGCGGCCGAGCAGGCGGGCACCTGGTCGGATGGCCAACCGGCGGCGGACCCGGCGGCGGCCTCGAGCGGCCGCAGCGTGCTCGTCCGTCCCACGGCCTCGGCGCGGGGCACGCTCCCCACCGCGGCCGACCGCCCCGCGGGCCAGCAGCGGCCCCCGATCGGCGACGGCGGCTTCACCGCGGCGGCCACCGGCGGCCTCGAGTATCGCGGGCGGCCGCTCCAGATCACCAAGTCGCGGCGGTTCGCCTGGGACTATGAGATCCCCGACGGACGGTCGTCGTCCGGCCGGCTCCAGGCCGAACTCTGGACCACGCAGGATGGCGGCGTCACCTGGCAGCGAGCGGCGGTCGATGGCGACGGCCGCAGTCCCATCGACGTCACGCTCCCGGCTGCGGGCCTGTACGGCGTGCGGCTCGAGCTCGTGGCCGACGCCACCGCCGCGGCGGCTGGACCGCGTTCGGGCTCCGCCCCGGATGCGTGGCTCGGCATCGACGAGGAGCCGCCGCAGGTCGAACTCGTGGCGATCAGCCGCGACGACTCGACCCCGGACGGGGCGCTCGTGATCCGCTACGCCGTGCGGGATCCCCTGATCGCGCCACGGGCCACGCGGCTCCTCTACTCGCCGAGCGCCGACGGCCCGTGGGCGACGATCGCCGACGGCCTCGAGAACCAGGGCGAACATCGGTGGACCCCCGACCGCAGCGTGCCCGCCAAGGTGTTCGTGCGGGCGGAGGCAGCCGACCTCGCGGGCAACGTCGGGGCCGCCTCGGCGCCGGACAGCGTGTCGATCGCCGCCCCGCGGTTCGGCGGCAAGCTCGGCGGGCTGCGTCCGCTGCCCACCGCCCCGTGACCGCGGGCGACGCGGTCTGACGCCCGGGATCGCCGGGCCGGCGGCCGCCCTCGCGGGGTCGCTGCCGCATCGCGCTCGCGGCCACTACACTCGCCTCCCGGCGGCGGTCGTGCGTCCGCCGCTCCCACGCCCGTGAGACACCCCCGTGGCCGCATCCGCCTCCGCGCTCGAGATGCTCGTCGGCTCCGAGGGCCCGGCCCTCGGCGAGCCGTCGCTCGTGGTGCTGCACGGCGACGACTCGTTCCTCGTGTGGCACGTGCTCGATCGGCTCCGCGGCCAGCTCTGCCCCGACGAGGCCGATCGCGACTGGGCCTGGCGGGAGTTCGACGGCGGTGAGCCGCTCGACCCGCGGGACGTGTTCGACGAGGCGGCGACCGTGCCGATGTTCGCCACGGCGACGCGGGCGGCCGTCGTCCGCCAGGCCGATGCCTTCGTGTCGGCGGCCCGC
Source organism: Pirellulales bacterium (assembly GCA_044337845.1). Taxonomy (GTDB): domain Bacteria; phylum Planctomycetota; class Planctomycetia; order Pirellulales; family UBA1268; genus QWPN01. The sequence goes on from JBIIMU010000169.1 coordinate 3,543, forward strand.
GACCGGCTCGAGGCGATCGCCTCCGCGAGCCGCGGCCGGCGCGGCCTCGTGATCCTCGAGGTGAAGACGTTTCCGGCGAACACGCGGCTCGCCAAGGCCGTGGCCCAGCATGGGCTCGCGATCGACACGTCCGTCCCGGCGAAGGCCGACCTCGCGGCCTGGATCCGCACGTGGTCGACGACCCGCCACGGCATCACGCTCGCCGTCGCCACCGCGGAGCGGCTGCTGGAGCGGCTCGGGGGCAACCTCGGCCAGATCGACCAGGCCCTCGCCCGGCTTGCCGCGGCCGCCGATCCGTCGGCCGCGAAGGCCGCGATTCCCCCGGAGGCGATCGACGACTTCGTCGGCTCCCCGCAGGAACGAACGGCGTGGGGCATGATCGACGCGGCCGCCGGCGGCGACACGCCCAGAGCGCTCCGCGAGCTCGCCGACCTGCTCGACGCCGGCGAGAACCCGATCGGCATCGCCGCCCAGATGGCGTCGGTGCTCCGCCGGCTCTCGACCGCGGCCCGGCTGCTCGCGCTGCCGGCAGGGGCCGGCCGGCCGGCGGGCGTCGAGCAGGCCCTGCGCGAGGCGGGCGTGGCCGCCTGGCCGAAGGCGCTCGGGCAGGCGAAGGAGTCGCTCGCCCAGCTCGGCCCGCGGCGGGCGCGGCGGCTGCCGGTCTGGCTGCTGGAGCTCGACCTGGCGCTCAAGGGCGAGGCTTCCCGGGGCCTGCGCGCGAGGCTGGCACTGGAGCGGCTGTTCTGCAAGATGGCCCGCGGCGGCGCTGCCGCCGGCCGCGGCCCGGAGCGGCCGTCCCGACCGACCGGAGCCCGTTCGTGAACACCGACCAGCATCCCGATCCCCGCGACCTCTGGGACAACCCGCTCGCCTCCCGCTACGCGTCCGCCGAAATGACGCGGCTCTGGAGCGACAACCACCGCTACACGCTCTGGCGGAAGGCGTGGCTGGCGCTGGCCGAGGCCGAGGCGGAGCTCGGCCTGCCCATCTCGCCCGGCCAGCTCGCCGAGATGCGGGCCAACCTCGCGCCGGTCGACTTCGCGAAGGCCGCCGACTACGAGCGGCGGATGCGGCACGACGTCTTCGCCCACCTCCACACGTTCGCCGACGCCGCCCCCTCGGCGCGACCGATCATCCACCTCGGCGCCACCAGCGCCTTCGTCACCGACAACGTCGACCTCGTGCTGATGCGGGAGTCGCTCGACCTCGTGGCGGCCCGGCTCGCCACGGTGATCGAGCGGCTGGCCGCGCGGGCCCTGGAGACCAAGGACCTCGTCTGCCTGGGCCGCACGCACCTCCAGCCGGCGCAGCCGACGACGATCGGCAAGCGGATCTGCCTCTGGATCCACGACCTGATCCTCGACCTGGAGGAGGTCACGCACCGCCGCAAGCTGCTCCGGGCCCGCGGCGTGAAGGGCACCACCGGCACGCAGGCGAGCTTCCTCGAGCTGTTCGGCGGCGACCATGCGAAGGTCCGCCGCCTCGACGAGCTCGTGGCGCAGAAGCTCGGCTTCCACTCGTCGTACGAGGTGACGGGCCAGACCTACACGCGAAAGGTCGATTCGCAGGTCTGCGCCGCGCTCGCCGGCGTGTCCGAATCGACCCACAAGGCGGGCAACGACCTCCGCCTCGCGGCCGCCTGGGGGGAGCTCGAGGAGCCCTTCGAGAAGGAGCAGGTCGGCTCCTCGGCGATGCCCTACAAGCGGAACCCGATGCGGGCCGAGCGAATGTGCGGCCTGGCGCGGTTCGTGATGGGCCTCGCCGCCACGGCGGGCCAGACGGCCGCCACGCAGTGGCTGGAACGGACGCTCGACGACTCGGCCCCGCGGCGGCTCGTGCTCCCGCAGGCCTTCCTCGCCACCGACGCGCAGCTCGTGATCTACGCCAACATCGCCGGCGGGCTGGTGGTGCTCCCGGGCGGCATCCGGCGCAACCTCGAGGCCCACCTCCCCTTCCTCGCCAGCGAGAAACTCCTGATGGCGGCGACCACGGCGGGGGGCGACCGGCAGACGCTCCACGAGGCGCTCCGCACCCACAGCCACGCGGCCACCGCGCGGATTCGCGACGGCCATCCCAACGACCTCCCGCAGCGGCTCGCCGCCGACCCGCTCTTCGCCGGGGTCGACATCGCGGCCGCGATGAACCCCGACGACCTCGCCGGCCGCGCGGCCGAGCAGGTGAAGGAGTTCCTCGCGGAGGCCGTGCAGGTGGCGCTCGCCTCGTGCCCGGCCCGCGGCCCCGAGTCGGCCCTCAAGGTCTGACGCGCCGGCCGCTCGTGAGGCGCGGGGCTGCCCGTGCCCCGTCGCCGGACGTTCGCTCCGGGCATCCTGCCCGTCGCTCTCTCGAATGCCGCCGGCGCTTCGCCATCCTGGCTGCGCTTGACGGCATACGCCGGC
>JBIIMU010000213.1:0-5146 GCA_044337845.1 Pirellulales bacterium
CTCGTGCTCGTCCGCGAGGTGCTCGAGCGGCCGACCGACCGCTGGGAGTAGCGCCTGCCAGTGCCCCGTGCTGGCGCGATTCGCTAGCGCGGCCGGCGCCGCCTCCGCAGGTCCCCCGGTTCGCCCGGCCGTCCGGAAAACCCTCGCCGGGAGGGGGTGCGGCGGCCGTCCGACCGGCGGTTTTGCCGGGGCGTCGACGCGGTCGAATTCGAGGCTTGAGCGTCGCCGGCGGCTGGTCTACAAGAGGGCTGGCAGGGCCGCTCCGGCGGCCCGACCCCAGCGCGTAGACGAGGTCGCCCAAGCCTCGTCTACGCGCTTCTTTTTGCGGCTCTCGCGGGCCCGTATCCACGGATGGATGCAGCGGTCATGTCGACGCTTCTGAGGATGACGCGGGCCGTGGTGGCGACGACGCTCGTCGCCTGCCTGGCGACGGCCCGTGCCGACGCTGCCCCGACGCTGCCCGTGTCGGTCGCCGTCTCCGCCGCGCACGCCTACCTGCGGTGCGGACCAGGCGACGACTTCTATCCGACCGAGCGGCTCGCGGCCGGCGACGAGGTCGAGGTGTGGGCGATCGAGGCCTCGGGCTACTGCGCCGTGCGTCCCGTGGCGGGCAGCTTCAGCTGGATGCTTGCCCGCGACGTGCAGCGGGAGTCGTCGGGGCCGGGGCCCGATGCCGCGGCGCGGCAGGGACCGCAGACCGGCGTGGTGGTCACCGACGCCGCGGTCGCCAGGGTCGGATCCCAGATCAACGACCTGCGGCATGTCACGCAGGTGGCGCTCGAGGCCGGTGAGCGGGTCGAGATCCTCGGCGCCGTCCGCGTGGCCGAGGGGCGGCACGCGGGCGACTGGCTGAAGATCGCGCCGCCCTCGGGTGAGTTTCGCTGGGCGCGGTGCGAGGATCTCGCGCTGCCTCCGGAACTCGCTCCGCCGCCCGCCGCGGGCGGCGAGCAGTCGGCTGCCGGACTGGCGGCGGCCGGTGAGGCCTTCGACGCGATCCGCGAGGCCGGTTCGGCCGTCACGCAGGCGGTGGCCGAGTTCGAAGCCGCACCGCCACTCCCGCCACCACCCGCCGAAACCGGCGGCGGCATGGTTCGTCTGCTCGCCGGCTGGCTCCCTCGGGGCACGAACGTGTTCGAGGGTGAGGCCAGTCCGCCGCCCGCGGTGAGCGCCGGCGCGGCGGCGGCGTCGGGCGACGAACTCGCCGACATCGACCTCGCGCTGTCACTGGCGGTGACGGGGCCGAGCGAGTCGTGGAACCTCGCGCCGCTGCGGGACCGGCTCCGGCTGGCGGCGACCCGCGCGACCGCGCAGGGCGACCGCACGCGCGCCCAGGCCATCGATGCCCGACTCACACGATTCGAGGAGATCCAGGGGCGGCAGCGGGCGATCGCCGCCGTGCCGCCGGCCCCGGAGCCCCTGCGGCTCGGGGGCATGTGGTCGAGCCTCTCGGAGCTCGGCTCGCGGCCGGTGCGGCCCGGCGTCCTGCCCGGCGGCCGCCCCGCCGGCGGGCAGCCCACGTGGACGCCGCCCGACCAGATGGAGGCGACCGGGCGGCTCGCGACGGTGATCTCGCGCCGCCCCGACGCGCCCCGCTGGGCGGTCGTCGACGACCGCAACAACGTGCTCGCCTTCGTGACGCCGCAGCCGGGCGTGGACCTCGGCCCGCTGGTCGGGCAGCAGGTGTCGGTCCGCGGGTCGAAGGGCTACATGCCGGAGTACAAGCGGCCCTATGTCGTGGCCGCCGAGGCCCGCCCGCGGCTGGCGGCGCTGCCGCCGTCGGCGACCGGTCCGGACGGCACGCAGTAGCGGACCGCGGCGCGTCCGGGGTCCGTCAGCGGTGCTGCAGCGCGTCGAGCTGCTCCGCGGTCATCCACCGCGCCGCCAGTTCGGCATGCACGTCGTCGCCGGCGGCCATCGACGGCCGCGGCGGCGCCGTCCCGGCCGCGAGTGCGACGAGCCGGCGGCGATCCTCGGGCGTCGTCCGCGTCATGCGGTCCGCCATCCGCGACACGGCCGCGGGGTTGCGGGCGGCGGCGGCGGCGAACTGCGTGACGAACAGGCTGATCTCGTGCACGTTGGTGGCCGCGGAGCGGATGATCAAGGGCTGCAGCGTGCGGGTGACGAGTTCGAGCCCCATGCCGTCGACGTCGAGGAAGGCGTCGATCCGCACGGTCTGCCGCGGCCGGCCTCCTGCCGCGTCGACCGCATGCCGCACCACCACCACGCACGAACCGGTGAGCGGCTTGGGCGCCAGCGACCCGTCGTAGCCCCCGACGCCGTGGAACACGTAGAGCCCGCCGTGCTCCCCGCGCTCCCGATGCAGGAGGCGGACGCTGCCGGTGGTGCCGTAGCCATCCGAGAATCGCCAGGCGCCGGGGCCGGTGGGGTCGAGCGCCAGCCGGCTGATGCCCAGGACCCGCCACACGTCCACGATCGTCTCCGGCTTGCAGAGCACGAAATCGACGAGGGCCGGATCGCAGGTGATGCTCGCCTCGGGCAGCCGCCGGGCCAGCGTGCAGCGGCGGATGGTCCGCTCGGCGAGCGCCCGCTCGGCGGCCGCCATGCGGTCGAGCGGCACCGCGTCGAGGGCCCGCCGCTCGGCATCTCGGCCGGGCTGGCCGAGCGCCCCGACGAGGCTGCCGGCCGGTCGGGCATCGCCCGCCGCGCGGCCGACCCGCGGCATGGCCGCACCGAACACCAGACCCAGGACGACGAGCGCGTACAGCCGCGTCATCATGTCGGAATCCCCCCTGACGTGCCCTCCCCGGCACCGCGAACGGTGCCGCCCACGGAAGGTTTTCGGATCGCGGGGCCGCTCCGGGCCAGAGAATCCGGCGCGGCGCCGGGAAGCCGCTGGAACGCGGTCGAAAGGGGCTTGGCCCGTCGCCCCAGCTTGCCCACCAACCCGCCCCCACCCCCCCCCCCCCCCCCAGCGTCCCTCCCCTCCCGCCCCCCTCAGCCCGCCCCCGGCGGCGACCCAGGACCGTTCATGAGCCATCTCCGCCTGCACCCCGGCCGCGACGACGGCAGCGGCTCCGCCGCGCCGCAGGGCCATGCCCCGGGGGTGCTCGGCCGCGTGCTCGTCGCCTGGACACGGCTCTGCCTGCAGCAGCCGCTGGCGGTGGTCGCGCTGGCGATCCTCTCCGCGGTGGTCGCGGGGGCGTGGACGGCCCGGCATCTCGGCTACAAGGTGAGCCGGGCCGACCTCGTCGATCCGGAGAGCGACTACAGCAAGCTCTGGGGCGACTACATCCGCGAGTTCGGCGAGGACGACGACGCGGTGGTCGTGGTCGAGGGGGAGTCGCGCGAGGCGGTGATCGCCGTGCTCGAGGAGATCTCGCGCGAGGCGACCCGCGAGGAGTCGCTGTTCCGCTCGGTCTTGCACGAGGTCGATCTCTCGAAGATCCGGGCCAAGGGGCTGCACTACCTCGCGCCGGCCGACCTCGCGGCGATCGACGGCTTCATCGCACGGACCGGACCGATCCTCGACGGCGGCTGGGCCCAGCTCCGCGTGGGCACGATGGTGGGCGGCCTGGCCGGCCAGATGGTGTCGGGCGTCGGCGGGACGGCCACCGACGGCGAGCAGCCCGCCGCGGCGCTCGAACGCTACGTCGAGAGCCTCGTGGCAGGGCTCGAGGCGCCGCCGACGGGAGAGGTGCGGCCGGTCGACTACGTGTCGCCCTGGCCGGGAATGCCCGAGTCGCTCTCCACCCTGCGCGATCTCTCCAGCGAGCACCTCCTCGCCAAGGACGGCCGGCTGGGATTCGTGCTCCTGCGGCTCACGAAGGAGAAGGGGGGCTTCGCCGGGGCGAGCGCCGCCACCGACGAGCTCCGCCGGATCATGGCCCGCGTCGGCGAGCGGCATGCGGGCGTGACGATCGGGCTCACCGGCATCCCGGTGATGGAAGACGACGAGATGCGGTCGAGCCAGACCTCGATGGTCTGGGCGAGCGGGCTGTCGATGGCGGCGGTGGTGCTCGTGATCATCGCCGGGTTCGGCGGCATCCGGCACGCGCTCCTGGCCAATGGCGTGCTCGCGATCGGCATGGCCTGGGCGTTCGCCTGGGCGACCGGCAGCGTCGGCCACCTCAACATCCTCAGCGTCACCTTCACGGTGACGATGATCGGCGTGGGCATCGACTACGGCACGTACTACGTGGGCCGCTACCTCGAGCAGCGGCGGCAGGGGATGGGCTGCGATGAGGCGCTCGTGGAGACGAGCGGTCGCGTCGGGCCGGGCATCCTCACCGGGGCCATCACCACCGCGGTGGCCTTCTTCGCGGCGGCCATGACGAGCTTCGTGGGCGTGGCGGAGCTGGGCATGATCGCCGGCGGCGGGATCCTCTTGTGCTGCGCCGCGGAGCTGCTCGTGCTGCCCGCCGCGATCGCGCTGGTCGATCGGAGCTTCCTCGGCCGGACCATCCCCCAGCCGGTGCCCGTGCATGCCTGGCTCGCGCCCGTGCTCCGGCACCCGCGGATCGTGCTCCTGGGCGGGATGGCCGCCACGCTGGCGATGGCCGGGGGGCTGCACGAGCTCACCTACGACCACAATCTCCTCAACATGCAGCCCGAGGGGCTCGAGAGCATCGCGGTGGAGAAGAAGCTTCTCGAGGAGTGCGACCAGAGCTGCTGGTACGCCCTCTCGATGGCCGACTCCCGCGAGCAGCTGCTCGAGCGGAAGGCACGGCTCGTGGCCCTGCCGAGCGTGGAGCGCGTCGACGAGATCGCGTCGCTCCTGCCGGTCGACGAGGAGCTCAAGGGGCCGCTCATCGGCCGGATCCGGGGCCGGCTGGCGACCCTGCCCGAGCGGCCGCCGGAGATCCCGGTGGACCGCCTCGACGCGCTGGGTGAGACGCTCGCCTGGGCGCAGGCCGAGGCGGCGAAGCGGCCGGGCGGCCTGCGGACCGCCTGGCATCTGGAACGGGCGCGGGAGTGCCTGCGGCGCAAGGGGCCGGAGGAGTGCTACCGGGCCCTGGCCACGTTCCAGCAGCGGGCGGCGGGCGACCTGCTCTCGCGGCTGCACGCGCTGGCCGGCGTGGCCGATCCGCAGCCGCCGGCACTCGCCGACCTGCCGCCGAGCCTCGTGGAGCGGTTCGTGGGCTCGAGCGGCCGGCACCTGCTCAAGATCTACGGCCGCGGCGACATC
>JBIIMU010000170.1:0-5894 GCA_044337845.1 Pirellulales bacterium
CGTCGCCGCGCGGTGCAGTCGGTCGCGGACGGCCCGCCACTCCTCGGTGTCGGGCGGCTCGTCCACCACGATGCGATCGAGCTGTCGCTGGTCGAGGGCGTGCAGCGTGGCATAGAGCCGGGCTGCAAACGCGTCCGCACGCTCCGGCATCGGCACGATGAGGAGGTCGCGGGACGTCGCCGCCAGCCGCCGCACCTCGGGATCGTCGGTGCGCGACGTCAGCCAGCCGAGCCGCTTGCCCTCGCCCACCAGGGTCGCGACCCGGCCGGCGGAGTCGCGGGCGAGCTCGAGCGGCGTCCGCGGGGCGTAGTGGCGGGCCAGCTGGCCGGGCGACCGCGCCGGGCCGGCCGCCGGCGCCGCGTCGGGCCAGGCCACCGGTCCGCCGACCGCCGCCTCGAGTGCGGCCCGCGAGAGCGGACCCGGCCGCAGGATTCGTGGCGGCGTGGTGGTGCAGTCCACCACCGTCGACTCGATGCCCTGCGTGCACGGCCCACCGTCGAGGATCAGGTCGATGCGATTGCCGAGGCTCTCGAGCACGTGATGCGCCGTCGTCGGCGACACGGCCTCGGAGCGGTTGGCGCTCGGCGCGGCGAGCGGGATGCCCGACTCCGCGATCAGCCGCCGGGTGAGCGGATGATCCGGGCAGCGGAGGGCCACGGTGTCGCCGCCGGCCGTGACGCTGTCGGGAATCCGCGGTCCGCGCGGCACGACCACGGTGACCGGTCCGGGCCAGAGCCGGGCGGCGACGGCCTCGGCCGCGGCGGGCCAGGATGCCGCCAGCCCGCGGGCCATGGCGACGTCGGCGACGTGCACGATGAGCGGATTGCTCGACGGCCTGCCCTTGGCGCGAAAGATTGCCGCCACCGCCTCCTCGTCGAGGGCGTCGGCGGCCAGGCCGTAGACCGTCTCGGTCGGAATCGCGACGAGGCCGCCCCGCTTCAGCACCTCGATGGCGCGGGCGAGCGGCTCGGCGACGCCGGGGGGCGGATCGACGGCCGCGACGGGCCAGGGGCAGCGGAGGATCGGCGGCAGCGGGCGGGCCATGCGGGTTACCTTGCAACGCCGGATCGAGCCGAGCAAGATGGCGCCGTCGGACCGCCGCCAGGAGCCTTTTTCGTGCGCACACCCGCCCCGCCCGTCGTCGGCATCGCGATGGGCAGCCGCTCCGACTGGCCCACGCTCCAGCGGGCCGCCGCGATCCTCGAGGAGTTTGGGGTGCCGCACCTCGCCGAGGTCGTGTCGGCCCACCGCACGCCCGGCAAGCTCGCCGAGTTCGCGGCCACCGCCGCCGATCGAGGCCTGAAGGTGATCATCGCCGGCGCCGGCGGCGCGGCCCACCTGCCCGGCATGCTGGCGGCTCAGACGCATCTCCCGGTGCTCGGCGTGCCGGTCGAGTCGTCGATGCTTCGCGGCGTCGATTCGCTGCTCTCGATCGTGCAGATGCCGGCGGGCGTGCCGGTGGGCACGCTGGCGATCGGCCCGGCCGGTGCGGCCAACGCCGCGCTCCTGGCGATCGCGATCCTGGCCCTGGAGGATCCGCCGCTCCGCGACCGGCTCATCGCCTGGCGGAAGGCCCAGACCGACCGTGTGCTGGCCGAGTCGCTCGACGACGCCTCGCGGGCGGAGCGGTGACCGTGGCTGGCTCGGCGGAACCGATCCTTCCCGGTGGCACACTCGGCATCCTCGGTGGCGGCCAGCTCGGCGCGATGTTCGCCGCCGCGGCGAAACGGATGGGCTACCGCGTCGAGGCGATCTCCGACGTGGCCGACTGTCCGGCCGCGATCCACTGCGACCGGCTGCACGTCGGCCCGTTCACCGACACCGACCTGCTCGCCCGCGTCGCCGACGACTGCGACGCCGTGACCTTCGAGTTTGAAAACATCCCCGCGGCGGCGGGCCGGGCGCTCGCCGGCCGCGTGCCGGTGCGGCCCGATCCGGAGGTGCTGTTCACCACGCAGGATCGAGCCCGCGAGAAGACGTTCCTCAGCCGGCACGGCTTCGCCTGCGCGCCCTACCGCATCGTCCGCTCGCACGACGACCTCCGCCGGGCCACGGCGGAGATCGGCCTGCCCGCCGTGCTGAAGACGGCCGCCTTCGGCTATGACGGCAAGGGACAGCGGAAGCTCCTCACGGCGACCGACGTCGACGCGGCCTGGGAGGACCTCGGGCAGGGGCCGGAGGGACCGCGGGAGCTCGTGCTCGAAGGCTTCATCGACTTCGACTGCGAGATCTCGGTGGTCGCCGCCCGCGGCCTCGACGGGGCGGTCGCCGTGTTTCCCCCGTCGCGCAACGCCCACGCCCGTCACATCCTCGACGTGTCGAGCGTGCCCGCCGGCCTGCCGCAGGCGGTGCTCGACGACGCGATCGGCATCACCGGCAGGATCCTCGAGGCGCTCGGCGTCGTGGGCGTGGCCTGCGTGGAGTTCTTCGTCACGACGGACGGCCGCGTGCTCGTCAACGAGATCGCGCCGCGGACGCACAACTCCGGCCATCTCACGATCGAGGCCTGCGAGACGAGCCAGTTCGAGCAGCAGGTGCGGGCCGTCTGCGGGCTCCCCCTGGGCTCCCCGCGGCTGCGAGCGCCGGCCGCGATGGCCAACCTGCTCGGTGACTGCTGGTTCGCCCCGGACGGCACGCCCCGCGACCCCGACTGGGCGGCCGCCCTCGCCGTGCCGGGCGTCTGGCTCCATCTCTACGGCAAGCGCGAGGCCAGGCCGGGCCGCAAGATGGGCCACCTCACGGCACTCGCCGCGACCGCCGACGAGGCGATCGAGAAAGTGCTCCGCGCCCGCCGGCTCGCCTGCCGCGGCTGAGGGCCGCTCACTGCGGCGCGAGCGGTCGGCCGCGCCACGAGGTCTTGAGCCCCAGCTGGCGGCGGCCGAGGGCCACCCACTGGATCGCGAGGAACACGGCGACCGCCACGGGGTGCACGACGACGCTGGCGAGGCTCTGGCGAAACCGCATCGCGTCGAGCAGCCGCGGCAGCCAGGCGAGGCCGGCGGCGACGCCCGCGACCGGAATCGCCCACGGCGGAAAGCCCTGCCAGCCGGTGGCCAGCCCCCACGCGACCAGCCCGGCCGGCAGGATCTGGCCGCCGGCGAGGAGCACCGTGAACGGGAGGATCGTGGCCGGCGCTCCGATCCCCTCGGTGGCATTCTTCGAGAGTCCCCGCCAGACGTCGGCGTTCCGCTCGTACATCCGGCAGGAGGCGAGATCGGTGGCGTCGAAGATGTCGGTCTTCAACCCTGCGCGGCGGTAGGCCCGAGGCAGCTTCACGCCGTCGTGCAGCGAGGCCCGGATCGCCGCATGCCCCCCCGCCCGCTCGTAGTCGGCCCGCCGGGTCACGAACAGCTGGCCGCAGCCGGCCGCCAGCCCCGGCGAGCCGTCCTGCCGGCTGCGGGCGATCGGCAGGAACCCGAGCAGGATGAAGTGGATCAGCGGCAGGAGCAGCCAGTCGAGCAGGCAGGAGGTGGCCTGCCGCGGAAAGCCGCTGGCGAGCGCCGCTCCGGACGCCTCGAGAAACGCGACCGCCCTCGCGATCGCATCGGGCGTGGGAGACACGTCGACGTCGAGAAACACCCAGGTGTCGTGACGGGCGGCCTCCGCCAGCTGCCAGCAGGCGTGCTGCTTGCCGCACCAGCCGGCCGGCAGCGGCCTGCCCGAGACCACCCGCACCCGGGAATCCTCCGCCGCGATGTCGCCGACGATCGCGGCGGTGCGGTCGGTGCTCGAGTCGTCGAGGATCACGAGTTCGAGATCAACTCCCCCGCTCGCGAGCACGTCGCGGCAGAGCCGGCCGATCGCCCGCTCCTCGTTGCGGGCGGGCACGAGCACCGACACCTGCGGGCGCGTGCCGCCGCGGGGGGCCGGCGGGGCGGGCCGAAACGCCCGGAGGTTGGCGAGCGTGAGCGCCGCGGGCAGCGCCGCCAGCGCCAGGCCCACGACTGCGAGGCTGCCGATCAGGGTCGGGCTCATCGCGGGGGCTCCCCACCGTGCGACGCATCGAACGGCTTCCCGCGCAGCCAGGCCTTCACACGGCGGATCGTGTCGTAGGCGGGGCCCACGCCCACGCGGCCCGACAGGAGCGTGGTGAACGCTGCTGCATCGCGGGTCCGAGCCGCCGCGGCGAGGCGGTCCTGCGCGGCCTCGAGGCCCCGCGCGAGCATCTCGTTCCACTCGTCGGCGGTGCGGGTCGCCGGCTCTCCGAGTCTCACCGCCGGACCGAACGCGATGAGCACCTCGGGGCAGCGCTCGTTCCAGAAGGGATACTCGAGCACGAGCGGCACGATCAGGCCGCGGTCGGCTGCGGCGGCGGCATGGCCGACGCCCGGCCGGAGCCCGGCGGGCCGCACGCGCGGGTCGGTGAACTCCCCCTGGGCGGTGATCCAGTAGATCACGTCGGTTCGCCGCGACGCGGCCCGCACCGTCCGCAGGAACCGCGCGGCACCGGCCCGCGTGGCCGGGTCGATGCCGATCAGCCCGATCCGCTCCATGAATCGATACTTGCCGAGCGCCGCCGCATCCATCGGCCCATACACCATCCGGTCGGGGAAGAGCCGCTGCCCCACGAACAGGAACACGAGCGGATCCCACCACCCGGGATGATTCGAATAGAAGATCACGGGTTCGCCCGCGAGCGCCGGGATCGCCGCACCTCCCGCCTGCTCCGTGAGCAACCGTACCGCGTGGAAGTTCTTCGCGAGATACCCGCGCACGTACCACATGAACCAGCCGAAGAGCGCGTGCGAGAACGGCGGCAGGTCGCCCCCCCCCTCCCTGCCTCGCTGACCGCGGCCGACGTCACTCATGGCAGACTTCCCGGCCCGAAGCCCTCGCCTCGGAGGCCCCTCGGCGATCGCGCGACTGCGGCTCCAACTGCGGCTCCAACTGCGAAAGCCGATCGGAGTCCACGCGCAGGAGCCGGTGCACTTTGCGCCTCACCAGGTGCATCGGGTTTCGCCGGAGCACTCCGTAGCAAAGTCCGCCGGCTCCGAGCATGGACCTCCGGTCGGCGGCGCGTCCAGGACAACGCCGAACTCACACCCCGACCGCCACCCGCGAGCCGCCAGCCGGGGCCACGATCTTGTCCTGATCGACGCAGTCGGCCGCGATCCAGCCCGACATCAGCACCATGGGCATGCCCGGCCCCGGGTGCGCCGAGCCGCCGGCGAGGTAGAGCCCCTCGACGTCGGGCGAGCGGTTGGCCGGCTTGAAGGCGCCGAGATACTTGCCGTGGCTGGCGAGGCCGTAGATCGCACCGTTGAGCACGTGGTAGCGGTCGTTGATGTCCTGGGGCGTGAGCGCCCGCTCGACCACGATGTGCTTCTCGAGGTCCTTCATGCCCGCCGTCTCCTCCAGCTTGCGGATGATCCGGTTGCGATACGCGGGGAACATCTGCTTCCAGTCGTGGTGCGGCCGGAGGTAGGGCGTGTGGACGAGCACGTAGAGCGCCTCGCCGCCGGGGATCGCCACGCCGGGCTCGGTGACCGCCGGGGCGCAGACATAGCAGGTGGGATCGGGGGCCGGTTCGCCGCGGTGGTAGATCGCGTCGAACTCCTCGTGCGGGTCGTTGGAAAACACGAAGTTGTGGTGGATCAGCTGCTCGTACCGCTTGTCGAGCCCGAGGTAGAGCACCACGCCCGAGCAGGCGGGCTCGTACTTCCGGCGGCCGAGGAACTTCTTCCGCGGCGGGCCATCGACGAGCTCGCGGTGCGTGCGGACGCTGTCGGAGTTGCTCACGACCACGGCGGCGGGGATCGTCTCGCCGGCGGCCGTCTCCACGCCCCGCACCTTCCCCCCCTCGACCAGGATCCGCTTCACGGGCGTGTTGGTGCGGATCTCGACGCCCAGATCGATCGCCAGGCTGGCGAGCGCCTTCGGCACGGCGCCGGTGC
>JBIIMU010000171.1:0-5832 GCA_044337845.1 Pirellulales bacterium
GAAGCAGCTCACGTCCTCGGCGTCCTTCCGCTCGAGCGCCAGGCATGGCCCCACGCAGTGGGTGGCGTAGTGCATCGGCGGCAGGCCCGGCCAGTAGTTCGGCCAGCCGTCCATGTCCTGCTGGTGGCTCGCCTGGACGAACTGGATCTTGCCGAGCTCGCCCCGGTCAGCCATCTGCTTGATGAACAGGAACTCGCGGGCGTAGACGACCGTCTCGGCCATCATGTATTTGAGCCCCGTCTTCGCCGAGAGCTCGACGATCTTCCGGCAGTCGTCGACGCTCGTCGCCATCGGCACCGTGCACATCACGTGCTTGCCGGCCTCGAGCGCCGCCAGCGACATGGCGGCGTGGTCGGGGATCGGCGAGTTGATGTGGACGGCGTCGATCTCCTTGTCGTGGAGCAGGTCGGCGTAGCTCGTGTAGCGCCGCTCCACGCCGTAGGCATTGCCCACCTGGTCGAGCTTGTCCTGCGACCGCTGGCAGATCGCGACCAGCTCCGCGTGCGGGTGCCGCTGGTGGATCGGGATGAACTCGGCCCCGAACCCGAGGCCGACGATGGCGGTGCGGACGCGACGCGGAGACGCGGTCATGACGGATGGTTTCCCCGATGGATGACGTGAAAACCGCAGTATCCCCACCGCGCGGGCCGCCGTCCATGAGACGCTTCACGGCCCGCTTGAGGAATTGCACCGCGTCGCGGGAGCCCTCGGCCCCCGCCGCCCTCGGGCCCGTGGCCGGGCCGGCGGGCTACTTCACGTCGAGCAGCTCGACGAGGAAGTGCAGCGTGGCGTCGGGCGGGATCGGGCCGCCGGGCGTGCCCCGCTTGCCGTAGCCGAGGTCGCTGGGGATCTCGAGCTCGATCATCCCCCCCTGGCCGACGAGCTGCATGCCCTCGGTCCAGCCGGGGATCACCTGGTTGAGGCCGAAGCCGATCGACTCCCCGCGCTGGTACGAACTGTCGAACACCTTCCCGTTGTCGAGCCAGCCGTGGTAGTGCACCGTCACGCGGCTGGTGGCCTTGGGGTTGGCCCCGGCGCCCTTCCGCAGCACGCGGTACTTCAGCCCGGAGGGCGTGGTGGCGAACGTCTTGGGCGCGTCGGCGTCGATCGTGCCGGCTCCCTTGGGCAGGGTGGGGTGGGCGACTTCCTGGGCCACGACAGACTCCATGGTGAAAAGGGACAGGGCGACGAGGGCGACGGCGGCGACGACACGCACGGCGATGACTCCTGGGAAGGATCGGGGACGACGCATCATACCCGGCCGCCGCCCGCCGGGGGGCGGGCCATGAGCCGCTCGATCTCGTCGGGCTCGATCGGCACGTGGCTGGTGAGATCGACGGGGCCGTTTTCCGTGACCAGCACGTCGTTTTCCAGCCGCACCGCGAACCCCTCCTCCGGGATGTAGATGCCGGGCTCCACCGTCATCACCCAGCCCGCCTCGAGCGGGCCGTCGAGCGGGGCGAGATCGTGGACGCCGAGGCCCAGCGAGTGGCCGAGGCCGTGCATGAAATACTTCCGGCAGGCCGGCTCGTCGGCGGAATCCCGGGCCGCCTGTTCGGGCGTGATCAGCCCCAGGCCGACGAGCTCCTGCGCCATCTCCGCCTGCGCCGCCCGCTTCCAGTCGCGGAGGCCGGTGCCCACGGTGGTGCGGGCGATGGAGCCGCGCAGCACCCGCAGCACGGCGTCGTACACGGCCCGCTGCCGCGGCGTGAACCGGCCGCTCACCGGATAGGTCCGCGTCAGGTCGCTGGCGTAGTTGGCATACGACGCCCCCACGTCGACGAGCACGAGCTCGCCGGCCGCGCACGCCTGGTCGTTGTCGAGATAGTGGAGCACGCAGGCGTTGGACCCGGAGCCGATGATCGGCTCGTAGGCCATCCGGCCCCGGCGGCGGATGAACTCGGCGGCGAGCTCGGCCTCGAGTTCGTGCTCCATCACGCCGGGCTTGAGGGCGGCGAGCATGCGCTCGAGCCCCGCGCCGGTGATGTCGGCCGCCCGCCGGATCAGCGCCACCTCGGCCGGCGTCTTCACCGCCCGCAGCCGGCGGAGGATCGGCGCGAGCCGCTCGAAGCGATGCAGCGGATACTGCGCGATCAGCCGGCGGGCCATCCGCAGGTCGCGGCTCTCCACCTCGATGACGGCCCGCTCGTGCTCGTTGGCGTTGAGAAACACGCTCCCGCACTCGCAGAGCAGGGCGTGCAGGACGGCCGGCAGCTCCGACGCCCAGCGGACCTTGGCGACGCCCGAGATCTGCGTGGCCCGCTCCTTCGTGAGCTTCTCGCCTTCCCAGGTGGCGAGGTGCTCGTTCGGCTGCCGCACGAAGAGGATCTCGCGATTGGCGGGATCGTTCGCCGAGGGGGCGAGCACGAGCACGCTCTCCTCCTGCTCGATGCCGCTGGCCCAGAAGAGATCGCCGGCGGGCTGGATCCGCAGGGTGCCGTCGCCGTTGGTCGGGAGGATGTCGGCGGCGTGGATGACCGCCACCGCCCCCGGGGGGAGCTGCTGCACGAGCCGCCGCCGGTTGGCGATGAACAGGGCCGGATCGATCGGCGCGTGGCGCATGCAGGCTCCTCTGGGATGAGGTCGCCATTGTGATCGTTTGCCCGCCGGTCGCAAGGCGAGGCCGCCGATAGACTCTCTCGTCCCGTCACGCCCGTTGCCGCCCGCAGGAGTCGCCGCCGATGGCCAGCACCGCACCGATCCTCGTCGCCGGCACGTGGCGGCCCCCCTGCGTGGCGGGCACCTACCGCGCCGTCGATCCCGCCACCGGATCGGACCGCGAGGAGATCTGGCCGGTGAGCGACTGGCGCGACGTCGACGTGGCGCTCGACGCCGCCACCGCCGCGGCGCGGGAGCTGGCGGGCCTGCCGGGCCACCGGCTCGCCGCGTTCCTCGAGCGGTATGCCGCCCGCCTCGAGGCCCGCGCCGGCGACCTCGTGGCGGTGGCGCATGCGGAGACGGGGCTGCCCGTGAAGCCGCGGCTCGCCGACGTGGAGATGCCGCGGACGCTCGACCAGCTCCGTCAGGCCGCGGCGAGCGCCCGCGAGGGCACCTGGCGGATGGCGATGATCGACCACGCGAAGAACATCCGCGCCTGCGCCACCGGCCTCGGTCCCGTGGTGGTGTTTCCGCCGGCCAACTTCCCGTTCGCCTATGGCGCGGTGACGGGCGGCGACTTCGCCGCGGCGATCGCCGCCGGCAATCCCGTGATCGCGAAGGCCCATCCGGGCCATCCGTCGGTGTCGCGACTCGCCGCGGCGGAGGCGGTGGGGGCGCTGGTCGACACGGGTCTCCCGCCCGCGACCGTGCAGCTCGTGCACGGCCTCGAGCCGGCCGTCGGCGAGCGGCTCGTCGCCGACCCCCGCGTGGGCGCCACCGGCTTCACGGGCAGCCAGGCCGCCGGCGAAAAACTCTTCCGGGCGGCGACCGCCGCGGGCCGCGTGATCTGGGTGGAGATGGGGAGCGTGAATCCCGTCGTGCTCCTGCCGGGGGCGCTCGCGGAACGCGGCTCCGCGATCGCCGACGAGCTCACCGCGAGTGTCACCGGCTCGGCGGGGCAGTTCTGCACGAAGCCGGGCGTCGTGTTCCTGGTCGGCGACGATGCCGGACGCGGCTTCACGCAGACGCTCGCCGGGAAGTTCGCCGCGATCGGCCCGCAGGTGCTGCTGGGACCGGCGGGCTGCGACCGGCTCGTGGCGTCGATCCGCGGCCTCGAAGCAGCCGGGGCACGGATCCTCGCGGGCGTGGCGGCCGCCGCAGGGCCCGCGAGCCACGTGCCGACGCTCTTGGAAGTGAGCGGGCAGGAGCTGCTCGCCCGGCCCGACGCGCTGGTCGTCGAGGCGTTCGGCAACGCGACGGTGCTCGTGGTCTGTGCGACGCTCGACGAGCTCCTGCGGGCGGTGGCCTGCGTGCACGGCTCGCTCGGCGCGAGCCTCTACGCGGCCACGGACGGCCGCGACGACGCGGCCTTCGCGGCGGTGGTGCCGCTCGTCATCGACCGCGCCGGCCGCGTGATCGAGAACCGGATGCCGACGGGCCTGGCGGTGGTGCCGGCGATGCAGCACGGCGGCCCGTGGCCGTCGGCGGGTCCGCCGTTCTTTTCGGCCGTCGGCTTTCCGTGGACGATGCTCCGCTTCGCCCGCCGCGTGTGCTACGACGGTTGGACGGAGAGCCGGCTCCCCGAGATCGTCCGCGACGCCCCCCCCGAGGGCCGGCCGTGGCGCTACGTCGACCACGCCTGGACCCGCGGCTGATGCCGCCCGCGGACCGGCCCCGCCCTCCTCAGAACTCCGGGGACGGCTGGCCGTCCCGCGCCCCGATGAGCCACTTCACCGCGACGCCATCGACGGAGTCAGCGAGGAACCTCACCGCGCCGTCGGCCATGACCACGTTCAGGCCGTTGGTGTGGAACGAGAATGGTTCATCGTTCGGCCCGCAGTTGTTCGTCTGCCACGGGCATTCGGCCGGCCCGCCGATCGGGGTGGCGTGCTGGTTGAGGGCTGCCTTCTTGGAGCCGGTCGAGTTGCTCGGTCCCGAGTATCCGTTGGTGCAGGCGTCGGGGTCGGCCCAGGCGAACACCCGGCGGGCGCCCTGGGAGCCGCTGGCGCTGCCCTTCTTGACCGGGTCGGCCTGGCTCGATCCGGTCACGGCGTCGCGGCTGGAGTAGGCGCCGAACGAGGCCACGTCGGGGTGCGACCGCCCCGCGTCTTCCATGCAGAGGATCGTCTTGGAGGCGCCGTCGGTCACCCGCTCGAAGCCCTTGTCGGCGCAGTTGAGGCAGCCCTCCTGCACCTGGGCGACCCAGGCAGCATTCCCCGCCGGCTGCTGCCGCTCGCCAAACAACGGGTCGCCCGGCGTGGAGTTCACGTCGGAGAGCGCCACGAACATGTAGTCGAAGCCGCCGTAGCGGGAGATCGGATCGCGGGTCGCCGCTCCCGGCACGGATGAGCAGAGGAAGGTGTTGACGGAGGTCTTCGCGGCCGCCTGTCCGCCGGGAAACGCGGGGTCGTCGTACGACCTGCCCCGGGCCTTGGGATGCAGCTGGGCGCCCGACGGCAAGACGCGGTTGCCCGCCGCGTTGACGCTGCCGCCGTAGCCGGACACGTCATACGTGGTGTCGAACTGGCTGTAGAGCTGGGACTGCTCGATGAAGGGCAGGATCAGCGTCGCCGTGGAGTGGATCATGTAGACCGTCGTGGAGGAGCCGGTGGAGTCGCACTGGCCCGCGTAGGGCAGCTTGCGTTTGGCTGACTCGTAGGTCATCACGCCGAGCCCGATCTGCTTCATGTTGTTCTGGCACTGGCTGCGCCGGGCCGATTCACGGGCCGACTGCACCGCCGGCAAGAGCAGGCCGATCAGCGTCGCGATGATCGCGATCACCACGAGCAGTTCGACGAGCGTGAAGCCGTGGGCAATCCGGACCAACGGGGTGCATTCGGGGGCGGAGCGCCGGCACGGTGATCGAAGGGTCATGGTCGTTTCTCGCGGTGGCTGAAGACGCAGGTGTCGAGGACGCCGCCGCAGGAGGCCGCTGGACCGTGGCCACCCCGCGGGACGCCTGCGAAGCGTGTCGCCCGCACGTGAGACGGTCGTGAGACCGGCGCAAGAATCGCGCGAGAAAACTGCGAGGATTCTGCGAGCGACGGGGACGGCCAACGGCCGCGGCCGTCAGGCGAACGCCCGCCGCAGCCGCGCGAGCACCTCGACGAGCCGGTCGGTCGGGCAGGCGACGTTGATCCGGATGAAGCCGGGGGCGCCGAAGTCGCGGCCGTCGGAAGGGCCGAGGCCGGCCGCTTCGCAGGCCGCCTGCGGATCGGCGACGCCGCTTCCCCG
>JBIIMU010000172.1:0-5828 GCA_044337845.1 Pirellulales bacterium
TCACGGCGGGACGGGCAGACGAAGCACACAGCCGAACGAAACAGGCTCACCTTGCGGTCACCGGTCACCGGGCCCACGAGGTGCACCTGCCGCTCGATGCCGAGGTCGCGGGCCAGGGCGAGCAGGCCCTCCCGCTCGGGGCCGTCGCCCGCGATCAGCAGGTCGGGGCGGTCGGCCGGCAGGAGCGCGTGGCCGCGGAGCAGCAGATCGAAGCCCTTGTGGGGCACGAGGCTGCCCATGCCGAGCAGGTAGGGGCGGGGATGCGGGTAGGGATCGGCCACGCGGAAGGCCGCCACGTCGACGCCGTTGTTGATCACGCGGATCCGCGCGGCCGGCACGCCAGCCTCCGCGATCACGCCGCGGAGGAACTCCCCCTGCGCGACCACGAGATCGGCGGCCGCGAGCGCCCGCTTCATCCGCCGCTCCAGCCGCGGCGACCGGCGAATCACCTCGCCCGGGAGGATGTCGCAGCCGTGCGGCCGCACCACGAAGGGCAGCCCGGTGAGCCGCCGCAGCGTCGCGGCCACGTAGGCCTGAGGATAGGCGGCGTGGCAGTGCACGAGATCGAATCGCTCGCGGCGGTGCAGCGCGAGCAGCCGCGGCAGCAGGAACCGGGTGCCGAGCCGCTTCGACCACGGCCGGCGATGGCGGACGACCGGGTAGCCGAGCCGGGCGTCGTCCCAGGGCTCGCGGGGCTGCGGGGCCACCACCACCGCGCGATGCCCCGCGGCCAGCAGCCGCCGCGCCAGGCAATCGAGCACCGTCTGGGCGCCACCGAGCGCCGGCGGCGCGACGTCGCTGAGGAGGCAGACCGACAGCGGCGCCGGGGCGGTCATGCGGCCTTCCCCGGGGCGGCGACCTGCCGCCACCCGCGATACCAGGCGACGAACCGCTCGAGGCCGATCTCGAGGGGCGTGCTCGGCTCGAACCCGAAGTCGCGGGCGAGCGCGGAGACGTCGGCGAACGTCGCCTCCACGTCGCCCGGCGGCCGCGGCTTCATCATCCGCACCGCGGGCCGGCCGCAGAGCCGCTCCAGGATCTCGAGCAGCCGCGACACGGTCACCGGCGTGTGATTGCCGACGTTGTACACCCGGCACGGCGCGGCGGCCGAGCCGTCGTCGGCCACGCCCGCGGCCGGCGGCGCGTCGACCATCCGCACGATCGCCTCCACCACGTCGTCCACGAACGTGAAGTCGCGCCGCAGGAGGCCGCCGCCGAAGACCTCGATCGGGGTGCCGGCGAGGATCGACTCGGTGAACTTCCAGTAGGCCATGTCGGGGCGACCCCACGGCCCGTAGACGGTGAAGAACCGCAGGCCGGTGCAGGGGAGTGCGAACAGGTGCGCGTAGGAGTGGGCCATCAGCTCGTTGGCCTTCTTGGTGGCGGCGTACAGGCTCACCGGGCGATCGACCGGGTCGCTCTCGGCGAAGGGCGTCTTGGTGTTGGCGCCGTAGACGCTGCTGGAACTCGCATAGACGAGATGCGGCGTGGCCGCGTGGCGGCAGGCCTCGAGCACGTTCGCGAAGCCGACGAGGTTCGACGACACGTAGGCGGAAGGATTCTCGATCGACCAGCGGACGCCGGCCTGGGCCGCGAGGTGCACGACGCAGGATGGCCGCGCCTCGGCGACGAGCGTCGCGAGGGCGTCGCCGTCGGCGAGGTCGCCGCGGACGAACCGCCAGCCGGGATGGCCCGCGAGTTCGGCCAGCCGGCCATGCTTGAGCCGCGGCGTGTAGTAGGTGTTGAGGTTGTCGAAGCCCAGCACCTCGGCTCCCGTCGCGAGCAGCCGCCTGGCGACGTGGAACCCGATGAAGCCGGCCGCTCCCGTGACGAGAATCATCGTTCGCTCCTCCGGGGACTCACCACCGCGGGTCAGGCCGCCGACCGTCCGGCCGCCGGCTCCCCGAGAGCCGCCTCCTGGATCCGTTCGGAAAACCGGCGCCATGTCAGGTGCTCGACGGTCCGCCGCACGTCGGCCGTGCTGCCGAAGGCTCGCTCGACGAGCGCCGCGACCGCGCACGCGGGCGCGTCGATGTCGCAGAGGAAGCCGTTGTCGCCGTCGCGGATCAGGTCGGGCGCGAAGCCGGTCCGCGTGGCGACGGGCACCACGTTGCTCATCATCGCCTCGACGAGCGGCACCGGCCCGCCCTCGAGCGCCGCCAGCGAGACGAACACGTCGAGCTCGCGATAGAAGGCGGGGTAGTCGGCGTAGCAGCCCTGACGGTATTCGAAGTTCGGGAGCCGCAGCAGGTCGGCGAAGCCCGGGCAGGCGTCCCAGCCGCGGCCCATGAGCGTGAACGACCGGTGCGGCATGGCCCGCACGAGCTCCGTGATCCGCTCGGGGCTCTTGCGGTCGTAGTAGGCGGCGCAGAGGCCCACGCGGCCGCCGCCGCGGACGTGCCCGGGGAAGAAGCCGGGGTCGGCCCCTGCCAGGCTCACGCGGAGCCGCTCGCGGGGAACCCCGAGCCGCTCGAGCAGGTCGCGCCACATCGAGCACATGCTCACGACGGTGGTCCGCGAGAGCGCGCGAATCACGGCGGGGCCGCCGAAGTCGCGGGCCTCCTCCTTGGGGTGCGTCACCCAGACGGCGCAGCGGCTGTCCCAGAGGTGCGGGTTGTTCTTCAGAGCGGCGAGGTAGAAGTGGTAGTGCACGAAGAAGGTGCCCCGGGCCCGCGGCACGCGATCGAGCCTCCCGCAGATCTCCCAGCGGCCGTCGAAGTGGGCGGCGATCTCGCGGCACACCGCCTCGAGAATCCAGCCCCGGCTGCCATCCTTGACCACGAGGCAGAGATCGAGCGGCGGGCGGCGCCGCCGCTGGAACGGGCGGAGCACGCCCTGCACGATCCCCGGGGCCGTCAGCGCCGCCGCCTCCTCCGACCGGCCGGCGGCCCGGGCCGCGAACCGCGCCATGCCGAGGGCCGACCGCTGCACCCGCTCTCCGAGCCGCATCGTCGGCGAACGCTTCTTCACGGCCGTGCCTCGCTTCCCGGCGTCATGCCGCATGCCGGCGGCCCCGAGCCGCCCGGATCTCGGCGATGATCCGCCCCAGGTCGGCCTCGTGCCGCACCCGCAGCGACCGCCAGTTGTGGGTGAACAGGCGGCGGACGATCCGCGCGCCGAAGAGCACCTCGACGGGCTGGTCGTAGAGCGCCTCGAGCGACAGCCCGGCACTGCTCGTGCACACCACCCGCGTGGCCCGCCGCACCCGCTCGTCGCGGAGGAACCAGCGGTCGTAGACCGACTCGAACGGCAGGTGGAACGTCCAGGGGGCGTCGAGCGGCACGACGGCGGCGAACTGCCGGGCGGCCGCCGCGGCGATCAGCCGGACCTTGTCCCGGGAGTCGCGGGGGTGCGGCTTCACCACGAGCAGCGAGCCCGCACCGCCGCCCGCCGCGGCCGCGGCGGCCACGCAGGCCTCCACCTCCTCGGCCAGCGACATGCGGCCCGTCTCGGAGAAGTTGCTCGTCAGGAGCACCACCACCCGGGCGGCGCGGGAGAGTTCCGCCGCGAGCGGATCTCCTGCGGCCGCGACGGCCGCGTCGAGCTCCGGCACGAAGGCCGCGAACAGCCGGCGGAACTCAGCGGCCTCGAGCTGCACGTAGTCGTCAACCCGGGAGTCGAAGCGGTTGGCGAGCAGCAGATAGTGCCGATCGAAGGCCACCGCGTGGGCGGGCTTGCGGCCTTGCGGCCGGGGCGGGGGCGGCGTGGCGCCGGTCCAGCGATGGGTGTGGCGGCGCACCGCCCGCTCGACGCGTCGGCCGAACCCCCGCCATCCGGCGTCGAACTCGGGGGGCCGGAAGTAGTCGGTGGAGAAGTTGAGGCCGACGCCGTCGCCGTAGCATGCCTTCACCGCCCGCGGATGGGCGCGGTCGATGAGGTGGTTGAGAAACAGCAGGTTCTGGCCGAGCAGGACCTCGTCGGCCCGCGGTGCGGCTGTCAGTCGGGCCAGCGCCGTCGCGGCGGCCGCGAGGCCGTCGGTGGTGTGCCGCCGCTGGAGGGCGGCGAGCTCGTCGGCGGTGACGTGGTGGATCGTCGCCCACTCCGCGACGAGCCGGGCGAGGCGGGCGATGCAATCGGCGAACTCGTCGGCCTGGTCGGCCGGGCACGAGAGGTTGTGGATCAGCAGGTGGTTCACCGCCGGGGTGCCGGCCGCGCGGTCCCCGGCGCGCATCGCCGCCACGGCGCTGGCGAGCTGCGCCGTGCCCTGGACGGCGACGATTCTCGTGCGGCGTGCCGCCGCGACGTCAGGCGGCATCGCGGCGCAACCCGAGGGCATGGAGCATCCGCCGCCGCATCTGCTTGAACGTCCGCGGCCCGGCGGCGGAAGCCGGCCCACCGCCGCTGCGGACCGGCCGGAGGATGTCCTGGCGGGCGTAGGCTCGGGAGAGCGTCTTGTCGATGTCCTGGTTCGTGATCAGGCCGGCCTTGCGGGCGTCGTTGAACCACTGGAACCAGAGCTCCTCGTGGACGTGCCCCGGGAACTTCCAGGGCTGCGTCCGCAGGTTGGTGTAGTGGATCAGCTTCGTGCCGGCGTCGCGGACGTCGAAGGAGTTCCAGGCGGGGTCGAGCGGCCCGATCCGATACGGACGCCGCGTGAGAAATGCCGGCGTCATCTGCTGGAAGTCGGTGTTGGTGTACTGCCCGGCATCGACCTCCCGAAAGATGTCCTCCAGCGGGAAGCGGCACTTCTCGCAGTCGAAGAGGATGTTGCTCATGCCCCAGGAGCGGTCGCCCTTGTAGGCCTCGGCCTTCGCCAGCATGTCGCAGCCGCCCATGTCGGCGTCGAACAGGTCGCCGATGTCGGCGAGGCAGACCATGTCGGAATCGAGGAAGATCGCCCGGCCCCGGTAGCCGCAGAGCTCCGGGATCATCCAGCGGTAGTTGCTGAACTCGGTGTAGTTGCGGTACTTCACCCCCAGCGGCATGTTGAGCCGCACCGGCGGCTCGTCGCCGCGCTCCAGCGCGTCGTGCGTGCCGTTGAAGACGTGGATGTCGAGCGGCCGGCTGGTGTGCGCCCGCAGCGAGTGGATCAGCGTCTTCCGCTCGAGCAGGCTCGCCTCGCCGGAGCCGATGAAGATGCGGATCGGGGTGCTGGTTGCCATGAGGGGCCTCCGGGGGGTCAGGCGGACTTCCGGGAGTGCCGGAGAACCCGCAGGATGGTCTTGAGCCTGGTCTTGGCCTTCTGCACGCGGCCCTTGAGGCCCCGCGGCTGCGGCGACCTGAGCCGCCAGTCGCGCCGCCACTTCACGGCCTCGCCCTCGAGCCCGCGGTAGACCTTCGGCAGCCCCGGGCGGGCCACCGCGTCGAACGGATCGGCGATGGCCGACACGGCGGAATGCCGCCGCCGAACCGCCTCGCGCCAGGCAGGCCGGATCGGCGTGCCGTCGGAGAGGGTGTCGAAGCCGCAGCCCCACGACTCGCACCGGGCCCGACCGGCCGCGTCGAGGGCCGCGTGGTAGTCGCGCACGAGCGGCGTCAGGGGATGCGTCGCGGTGAGCCGAACACGCGTCTGGCTGTTGAGGTAGTCGTCGGGCGCGGCGGGAGTCAGGCGGCTGAAGTGGAAGAGCACCAGCGGGGCTCCGCCGACGGACACGCCGCTGCGGGTGCGGCTCGTGTCGGCCAGCGGCTCGAAGCGGAACTGCGACAGCGTCCAGTGGCCGGCATTGCAGCCCGGGTCGCGAAGCACGTGCACCCCCGGAAAGAGGCCCGGCACGAGATCGAGCCATTTCTGATCGACGAACAGCGACGCCGACAGGTCGGTGATGCACCGCTCCGCGACCATCGTGGTCCACCAGCCGAGGAACCGGTCCGTGGTCTGGTCGCGTCGG
>JBIIMU010000173.1:0-5826 GCA_044337845.1 Pirellulales bacterium
GGTCGCGGCGGCCGTCCGGGCCGATCACCACCCTCGCCTGCCGGAGGATCGACTCGGGCACCGTCCAGCGGCTGCGGTCGTAGCCGGGCGCCTCGAGGTTCACGGTGAGCCGGGGAGGAATCGCCTGGGATGTCTCGGCGATGGGGACCGTGGCGGGATCCTTCCCGGCAAGGATGTCACCGGCGACCCGGCCGGCGAGCAGGCCCACCTGGTGGAAGTCGAAGCCGACGTCGAACAGGGTGCCGCGGTCGGGCTTGCCGGGCGTCACGGAGAAGACGGGCACCCGGCTCTTCGCGGCGGTGGCCACGACCGCCTCGACGACGCTCGCGACGGTCGTGTCGCCGGGAATGAAGATCACCTCCGCGCCGCGGGCGATCGTCGATTGCACCGCCTCGACGACCCCCGACGAGTTCTCGACCGCGGCCTCGAGCAGGGTCAGGCCGCGGGCGGCACAGGTCGCCCGGGTGAGTTCCATGAACCGGCGGGAGTTGCTCTCCGCGGGATTGTGGGCCACGCCGATGCGGGCCAGGTCGGGCCGGATCGCCAGCAGCAGGCGGAAGGTCGCCTCGACCGGCGCCAGGCTGCCGTAGCCCACGAGGTGCGGAGGATGCGCCAGCGGATCGCCCCGTTCGAGGCCCACGCCCGCCGACCAGGGATCGGCGACGGCTGCGAACACGTGCACGAGGCGGCGGCCGGCGGGCCGCCCCCGCTCGTTCGCGGTGGCCAGCGCCTGGAGCGACGGCGTGCTCGACGTGAGCGCCATGTCGAACGGCCCGCCGACGATCTCGCGGGCGATCGCGTTGGCCTGGGCGAGGTCGCCCTCGGCGTTGAAGCGGCGGAGCGTGACCGTGGTGCCGTCGCGGAACCCCTTCTCGGCGAGGCCGTCGATCATCCCGCTCACCGCGTCGTCGAGCACGGGCGTGCTCACCTGCTGGAGGATGGCGACGGCCGGCAGGGTCCGCACCGCCGCCGCCCGGTCCGTGGCGAGGAGCAGGGCCGACGCCCCGACGAGCAGCGACACGAGCGGCAGCCAGCGACGGATCGCGGAGGGCATGGAGGTGGCTCTCGGGGGAGAAGGTCAGACGTAGAGGTCGGCCAGGGTCCGGGCGGCCGCGTCGTCGAGCTGGTCGGCGCGGCGGAGCCGGTCGAAGCGGTCGGCGAGATCGTCGGCGGTGAGCCGCCGCTTGGCGGGGCCGGCCACGTCGAGCTCGATCCGGCCGCGGTGGACGAGGATCAGCCGGTCGCCGAGCGAGGCTGCCTGGGCCAGCGAATGGGTGACCATCAAGGCCGTGAGGCCGTGCTCGCGGATCAGCGCGTTCGACGCCTGGACGACCCGGTCGGCGGCGGCGGGATCGAGGGCGGCGGTGTGCTCGTCGAGCAGCAGCAGGTCGGGCCGGTGCCACGTGGCCATCACGAGCGTCACGATCTGCCGCTGTCCGCCCGACATCGAACCGATCGGCTGATCGAGCCGCGACTCGAGGCCCGGTACGATCTGCGCGAGCCGCGCGGCCGCCTCGTCGCGGAGCCCGCGGGTGGTGGCCCAGCCGAGCCCGGCCCCCCTGCCCCGGCAGGCCGCCACCGCCACGTTCTCGAGCACGGTGAGGCTGCCGGCGGTGCCGGCCCGCGGATCCTGGAACACCCGGCCGATCAGCCGGGCGCGGGCGTGCTGCGACCAGCGGGTGATGTCGTGGCCGGCCAGGTGGATCGTGCCCGACGCAAGCCGCACCGTGCCCGCGATCGAGCCCAGGAGCGTGCTCTTGCCGGAGCCGTTGGTGCCGATGACGACGACGAACTGCCCGTCGGGAACCTCGAGTGACACGCCGTCCACCGCCCGCACCACGGGGCCACCGGGCGATTGGAACTGCACGGTGGCTCGGTCGATGCCCAGCATGCTCACGATTTCCTCGCCCCGGCGAGCAGCCGTGGCGCCACGAGGGCCGCCAGCACGACGACGGCCGTCGCCGCCTTGAGCCAGTCGGGATCGAGCCCGGCACGAAGCGCCGCGGCGACGAGCAGCCGGAAGGTCACGCTGCCGGCGGCGGCGGCGACGAGGGCCGAGCCCAGGCGGCCCTGGCCCACGAGCGCCGTGCCGAGGAACACGCTCGCCATCCCCCAGACCACCATCCCGATGCCCATCTGCACGTCGGCGAAGCCCTGGTACTGCGCCACGAGGCAGCCCGCCGCGGCGGTGAGGGAGTTGGCGATCGCCAGCCCCGCCACGGTGAGCAGGCCGGTGTCGCGGCCCAGGGCCCTGGCCATCGTGGGCGTGTCGCCGCCGGCTCGCATCGCGGTGCCGAGCCGGGTGCGAAAGAACGCGTAGAGCACGACCATCGCGGTCGCGATCGCGGCCGCCACGAACGCCGTGCGGGCCGCCTCGGCGGCGACCGTGCCGTCGAGGCCGGCCCGCACGAGCGGCGGTGCGAGCAGCTTCTCCGCACGGTCGAAGAGCGTGGCGGTGCCGGCGAGGGGTACGTTGCTGCGGCCGAGCACCACGAGATTCACGCTCGCCAGCGACGTGCTCACGAGGATCCCGGCGAGCAGCGGCTCGACGCCGAGAAAGGCATGGACGAATCCGGTCACCATGCCGGCGGTGGCACCGGCGGCCATGCCTGCCAGCGTGGCCACCGCGGGGTCGTGCCCCGCCACCAGCAGCCCGGCGGACACGACCGCGCCCAGGGTGAAGGAGCCGTCGGTCGTGACGTCCGGAAACGAGAACAGCCGGTAGCTCACGAACACCCCGAGCGCCACGAGTGCGAGGGCCAGACCGAAGGTCCACGTGGAGAGGAGGGCGATCATGCGGCACCCCCGGAGGGCGCGACGGCCAGCGGTGCGAACCACGCAGCGCCGCGCACGAACTCCGACACGCCGCTGCCGAGCACGGGCCGAGGGTCGGCGATCAGGTGCATCACGGCGAGCGGGCGTGAGGCCGCCAGGTCGGCAACCGTCGCCGCGAGGTCGGCGCCGCCGCGACGGATGGGGCGAAACGGAAACACGACGCCATGACAATGCGTGAGGAACGTCCGCCCCGGCACCCCGCGGACGAAGCCGCCGAGCGGCCCGTCCCCGGAGCGGGTCGCGATGCCGACGATCAGGGCGGTCTGACGAGCGAACACCGGCTCCCGCGAGAAACTGAGCCACGACGACGCCACGTCCCGCGTGCCGGCGCGGGGCGTGTCGCCGGCCCCGGCCTCCCCCAGCGGGCGGATCAGTTCGGCCCCCACGAGCCCCTGGATTTCGCCGGCGACGACGACGGCCACGGTGTCGCCCGGGGCTTCGGCGAGGATCGCCTCCACGAGGTCGTCGAGCCGCACCGCGGGCTCGTCACCGGTGGGCTCGAAACCCGCCTGCCCGGAGGGCACTCCCTCCCACGTGAGCGCCGCGACCAGATCGACGTCGGCGAGCAGGTCCCCCGTGGGCACGAGGAAGTCGACCGCGGCGTGCGGACGCGGCGGACGATGAAACACGGTTCCGCAGGCGGCCGCGAACTCGCCGGCCCGCGAGGCATCGCCGGCGGGATCGGCCAGGCCGCCGAGGCCGAAGCCGAATGCGTGCCGCGGCAGCCTCCGGGCACAGGACGTGCGCACGTCGCCGGCGAGCGCTGCGTCGGGCGAGCCCCACACCGCCGCCGCCAACGGATGGGCCGCGGGGCGCACGCAACGAACGAGGGTCACCGGCCCGTGGCAGACGTCGCCCGGCTCGGCGGCCGCGGTGCGGGCCGGCGGGGCGGCGCCGGAGGCCTGTTCCACCAGGATGGGCGTCAGCCGGGTCAGGTCGAGCACTCGGCGCACGGTGTCGCTCGCCCGCCGGATGAGGCAGCTGCCGCCGGCCGCCTGCGCCGCCCGGTGGGTCTCGAACAGCCCCCGGATGCCGGCGGAGCTCAGGAAGCCCGTGTCGCCGAGGTCGAGACGGATCGAGAGGCGGCCCTGTCGCAGCTCCTCGGCGACGGCGCGGGCGAGCTCGTCGCCCGTCTCGGCGTCGAGGCGGCCGGCGCATGCGAGCACCACCTCCTCGGCGGTCTCACTGCGGCTGATCTCGAGATCCACAGGTCACCGGCGTGGCTGGCCGCAAAGCCGGATTGTCTCGGCGGTGGCGTGAGCGCTATTCTCTGGGATCCTTGGCGTTTCGTCCACTCGCATGCATCGCCTGTTCGCCACCGTCGTCGCGATGTTCGCGGCCACCCCGCTGGTCGCGCAGGTGTATGCGCCCCCCGCGGCGAGCCTGACGACGGTCAGCGTCGACTTCTTCCTGCTCAATCTCAACTCCGTCGACGAGAAGAACGAAACCTTCGATGCCGACATGTACATCGAGTTCGAGTGGGACGACCCGCGGCTGGCCCACGATGGCAGCGAGGAGCAGCTCTACGCCGACGCCGCCGTCGACGAGAAGCTCACGACGATGTGGTGGCCGCAGATCGAGTACGTCAACACCGCGGAGCCGACGATCACCAACCAGTCGCTGGAGGTGTTTCCGTCCGGGCACGTGAAGTACACCGTGGGCCTGACGTCGACCTTCCGGGCCGGGCTCGACCTCCGCCGCTTTCCGTTCGATACCCAATCGCTCTCGATCCGCCTGCAGTCATTTCTCTACGACGCGGCCCGTCTCCGGCTCGTGCCCGCCCCGCGGCCGCCGGGGTGGGAGCACGACGGAACCTACGAGGAGCTGCGGGTGACGGGCGTCACGGTCGACTCGCGCGACGTGCGGCTGTCCGGCCGCGATGAACGCTACTCCGAGTTTCACGCGCGCGTCGTCGTGGTCCGCAACTGGGCCTTCTACCTCTGGACGGTGTTCGGCCCCGTCGTGCTGATCTTCCTGATCGCCTGTGCCGTGTTCCTCGTGCCCCTCGAGGCGTTTGCCGACCGCGTGTCGATCTGCCTGACGGCCCTGCTGGCCTGCATCGCCACGCACTTCGCGATCAGTTTCAACCTGCCGCACGTGGGGTATCTCACCGTGATCGACCGGCTGTTCGTGGTCACGTACGGCTTCGTCGCGCTCCTCGTGCTGGCGAGCGCCGCCGAACTGCTGGTCCGGGGCACGCCCGCCATGCGGCGGCGGGTGAACCTCGCGGCCGCCGTGCTGCTCCCGCTGGCGTATGTCGCGGTCGTCAGCGGGGCGATTCTTCGCTGAGGGCGTGGGCCGCTCAGCGGAGGTCGTCGGCACGTCGCACGACCGCCGCGACGATGAGCCAGCATCCCGCCACGGTCCAGACGATGATCAGCCACATCACGATCGTTGCGAACATGCCCGCGGCGCTCCGGGACCCTCGATGCCGACGGGCAACCATAGGTCACGCTCCGCGGCCTGGTCGGGCCGCCACGGGGGCCGGATGTCCGGATGGTGCGGGTGGCGCCGTCAGGGGCCGCCGTCCGGCACGATCTCCACGATCGAGATTTCGAGACCCACGTCGCGGTCGGTGTCGCGGTCCGGGGGGCGGATGCGGCCGCAGCGACGCGGCTCCCCAGCCCGCTCGTCGTTGACGCCGCGGCGGCGCCAGTAGTTTGCCAGGAGCGACCCCGAGATGTTCATCCAGGGAATGAACACCGCGGCCGCCAGGCCGACGGTGTCGATCTTGCCCATCTCGTTGGCCAGCCCCGACGCCATGCCGCCGTTCTGGATCCCCACCTCCATCGCGATCGTCCGCGACGACCGCTCGTCGACCCGCGAGAGCTTGCAGAGGGCGTAGCCGAGCGCCAGGCCGACGACGTTGTGGAGCACCGACGCGACGAAGAGCTCGAGGCCGAGGTCCATGAGCTGGCCCCTGCCCTTGGCGATCGTGATCAGCGTGACGAAGAGAATCCCGAACATCGCCGCCGCCGGCATCCACCGCTC